>JAHDFQ010000116.1 GCA_020628085.1 Saprospiraceae bacterium | reverse complement strand
TTATCTATTGGTTTGAGAGGATAAATTAGACAGAAATTTTCTTTAAAGAGCTTAAAAAAATACATCAGACACTCTTTTCAATCGCTCTTTCAGCATTTATTTAAGCTCAAATTTCCTTTCCATTTATTTAAACCTCTTACTTATGAGATTCTGTTCTAAAAATGCCAAAATACGATTTTCTATTTCATAAAAAGCATTTGGAGCATCATAATTATTGTTCACGGTATGTATCATTTCCCGATTATTCACTCGGATAATCGTATTAGGTAATTCTGAAATATGTTGCCCATTTAAAGGATAAGATTCAGCTAGTTTAAAAAACTGTTTTTGATCTAAGGTATGAATCATTTCAAACAACTGATTTGTATTAACTTTGGATTTGATCTGACCTATTTTTTCTACATGTTTTATCCCGTTATAAATGATAGAACCATCAGAAAAAAACTGAACAAAATAGACGGGACAACTTCCATAGCAAGAAGTTTTTCCATAATAAATCAATTCCGTTTTATCCAAAGGCATTTCTTTTAAAATGGGTCTTTCTATGGCTATATCGGTTTCGTTATCTTGTTTGGGTAGCTGTTGAGGTCGTACCGTTTCAGCTAGTTTTACTTTTCGATTACAAGCAGCAATACAGATTATAAAGAAGAAAAAAAAGTAGCGCATATTTTTGAAATTATAGGTTGCAACACAATTAAAAGCAAATATATACGAATAAATTATATTTTGGATTATCAATCGGGTTTAACAACGACTCTATTTATTTTATACGTCTACTAGGCTGCTGATTTAGTGTTTATATCTGTACAATTACAAAAATACTAGAAACATATTTTTTTGACTTGGTACTTATCGCTATGTTTGTAGGCTATTATAATAAATTAAGAATATTATTACCAATACATGCTTCAAGCATTACTACAAAAAAAGAAAAAAATTGCTGTAATCGGACTTGGATACGTGGGTCTGCCGATTGCGTTGGAGTTTGGTAAATATTTTGAGGTAATCGGTTTTGATATTAATAAAAATCGAGTGCAACAAATGCGTGAAGGAATTGATCCTTCAATGGAACTCAGCAGCTTAAAAATTAAGGAATCAAATATTTTACTTACTTCAAATCCAGATCATCTAAAGGATGCACATTTTTTTATTATTGCTGTGCCTACTCCCGTCGATCAACATAAAGTTCCGAATTTAGAATATTTGATTTCCGCGTCTACCTTAGTCGGCCAATCGCTAAAAAAAGGGGATTACGTCGTTTATGAATCAACTGTTTATCCTGGTTGTACAGAAGAGGATTGCCTACCAATTTTAGAAAAATGTTCTGGTTTAAAATTAGATCAAGATTTTAAAATTGGCTACTCGCCCGAACGTATAAATCCAGGTGATCAGCAACATACCTTGACAAAAATTCTTAAAATTGTTGCAGGGAATGACGCTGAATCAACACAAGTAATCGCTGATGTTTATGGACAAATCATTGAGGCTGGAATCTACAAAACGTCTTCTATTAAAGTTGCAGAAGCTGCAAAGGTTATCGAGAATACTCAACGTGATATTAATATTGCGTTGATGAATGAGTTGTCCATTATTTTTGATAAAATGGATATTGATACCCAAGAAGTACTGAATGCTGCTAATACAAAATGGAATTTTTTGAAGTTTTTCCCAGGATTGGTAGGTGGACATTGTATTGGTGTTGATCCGTATTATTTGACTTATAAGGCACAACAATTTGATTATTACCCACAAGTTATTTTAAGTGGTCGCCGAATTAATGATGAAATGCCCTTGTATTTGGCTAAAAAATTAACTCAAATCATCATTAAAAAAGGAAAAGCACCGCTAAAATGTCGAGTGTTGGTTATGGGTATTACTTTTAAAGAAAATGTAAGTGATATCCGTAATTCAAAAGTTGCAGAGTTGGTAGGTGAGTTGCAGGAATATTCCTTTAAAGTTGATGTTTTAGATCCACTAGCAAATCCTGATGAAGTTCAGAAAGAATACGGATTTTCATTAATCGATCAAGTTTCTATGAAATACGAGGCGATTGTTATTGCTGTGAAACATAAAGCTTTTGCTGTCTTGAAACCTGATTATTACTATTCCATATTACAACAAAATGCTATTGTCATGGATATTAAAAGTCTTCTCCACAAAGAGGATTTTAGCAATTACGAATATTGGAGATTATAACCTCAAAAAATGAATATTTTAGTCACAGGCGGTGCAGGTTTTATTGGTTCTAATATTGTAGAAGCATTACTTGATGATGATCGAGTTGATTTGGTTCGAGTGTTGGATAACTTGTCGACTGGATACCTAGACAATATTCAAAGGTATATGAATTATCGCAATTTTGAGTTTATGAAAGGTGATATTCGAGATTTTGAAACTTGCATGAATGCGTGTAAAAATATAAATCGTATAACCCACCAAGCTGCATTGGGTTCTGTCCCAAGATCCGTAAAAGATCCCGTAAATACCAATGCACATAATATTACTGGAACACTAAATATATTTACAGCAGCGAAAGACAGTGGAGTTAACAGAGTTGTATATGCCTCATCCTCATCTGTTTATGGCGATCATCTCACTTTACCAAAAGTAGAACATGAAATTGGAAATCCCTTGTCTCCTTATGCCGTAACAAAATTGGTTTCGGAGCAATATGCCCGTGTCTTTGGTGAATTATATGATATTTACTTAATCGGATTACGGTATTTCAACGTTTTTGGCCCCAAACAAAGCCCCAAAGGTGTGTATGCAGCGGTTATTCCACTGTTTATTCAGGCGTTGGCGAATGGCGATGCTCCGCTAATTCATGGAGATGGTTTTCAAAGTCGAGATTTCACCTATGTTGATAATGCCGTGCAAGCTAATGTCAGAGCTTTATTTTCAGAAAATAAAGAGAGTTTGAATCAGGTATATAACGTTGCGATGGGTGAACAAACTTCATTAAATGAACTGTATGCTATTCTAAAGACTTTCTTTGAACATCCTAAGGATACCATTCACGGTTCAGAACGAGTGGGTGACATCAAACACAGTTTAGCAAATATTGAGAAAATCAAATCCTTATTAGGTTACGAACCAACGATTAGTATTCGAGAAGGATTACAGAAAACAACGGAATGGTTTTTAGAAAATTATAAATAAACACTACATCCCCACTCCGATCCATTCTTTTCCAATCCATCGAAGGACATTATCTGTCCAAATGAGTTCACGATCTTTTTCGGTTATAATTCCTGTATTTACAGCTTCATCAATGACCTTACCAGGATAAGAATTGGGAACATTACTCATTTCACCAAGTGGATACGGATCATCTAAACCAGCTACGATTTGACGAATACTTTGACGACGAATCAGTATTTCAAAAGACAGTACATCGTGTACAAGTGTATCAAAAAACACATTCGGGTGATGAATATTTTTTCTTGGTGAAGTTGTATTTTCAAATAAATCGGGACGACCATCAAAACCTTGTTGACGACGACCAATATTCATTTGTCCAAACTGATTTCCGTGTGCAAAGCAAACTTTGGTATCGGGATATTTATCTGGAAAATCCAATAAACTATAGCAATGATAGGTATCTGCCGTTTGTGCACACATCCAGATCAAATGAAATCGCCAAAACTGATCTTTCAAACCTACCATTTTCTGGGCATCGTAGGGATGAATTTGGATGGATAAGGAATATTCATTCGCCAGTTCCCAAATTGGTGCGGCTTCGGGTGATGCCACCGAAATCCAATCGCCTGTCTCTGAAGTAAAATGAGTGGGTAGGCATAACAATGTCATATTATGATGCACTACACAGCGTTCAATTTCTGCCAATGCATCTTCCATGTGCGCAGGTTGAACGACAAAACCACACGTAAATTTATAAGGATATTTTCTTTGAACAGAAGCATTAAAATCATTTTGAAATTGGATCGTTTCTTTTGCCAAAGACCGTTCTAAACCGTTGGCATATAGTTGAGAAAGATTTAAAATAACTTCGTGTTGAATGTTATTTTCGGTCATCCATTCTAGTTTTTCTTCAAGAAAAAAACTAGGATCGGTTACAGGTCGTTTCCAATCACCTTGTCGCATAAATTTACGATCCTCATCTACCCAAAACAACTTTTTTTTCCGCATAAAAGCAGGAATATCCTCAGGATAAGGCAGTAAATGTCCGTGTCCATTGATTCGATGATAAGATGACATAAGTTGTTGAATTTATATTAGTGATTTGGTAAAATTAGTCTAAATCATTTAAAAATCTACTATTGTCAATCAAACAAAATAGAAATCTATATATTTATGAAAAAAAGATGAGAATAACCAATTTACTATTCTGTATAATCTGCTGTTTTACGAACGCTATATCTGCTCAAGAGTCTATTCTTTATATTCATGAGTATTCTATATATGAGCATTTTCAGCATCCCGAAAAATATTATCAATCCAACCGAATAAGAGGAAGAAAAGCTATCGTCATTGATGCTATGACAAATGACACCTTGTTTGTAAATAATACACTGTATAATCATTTAGGTTATCCAAAAGAAGAAAAGACTTATAAAGCAGATACATTGGTAGCTGAATCTCGATATACGTTTGATCTAAATAATCGTCCGAATCAAATTGAATATTTCACTTATGATAAAACAACTGCTTTACCTGTGTGGAAACCTAAATATGATGTTAAGGGGAATCTAATAAAAATGAGTATATACGATTCTAATCAGGTCAGACAAACTATACTTTCATTTAAATATGACGAACAAAACCGATGTTTGGAGAGTCAGAATGTCTATAATGTTAAAGATGAACTGATTTTTAGACGAAAGCATATTTACAAAAAAGACGGCTTATTAGGAATTGTGAAAACGACTTATTTTCCGAAACATTTACCTCATAAAAGCAAGTACTATATTTTATATGATGACAATCAAAACATGATAAAACGATATGCTAAGAAAAATGGAAAAGAACGAATTTCTCATAGAAACGTGTACAATGACCAAAATCAACTCATAGAGCAATGGATTCCTAAAGGTCCTCCTACGACAAAATATGAAGCCACAAAATTCATTTTAAAGTATGATGATAACGGATTACTAACGGGTCGATTATCCTATGAAAAGGACGTACTTAAACAGATTGTACATTATAGCTACACGTTCTATCAATAAAAAAGGGAATCCGATTTAAAACCGAACTCCCCATTATATATAGATTGTTTTGATTGTTATCTGATTCCGTGCATTAATCGTTTTAGTAAAGGGTTTAATGCCATTACTAAAAGTCCAGCTGCAATTGGTACTGCTGTAAAAATCAAAAAGAAGGTACTCAAAGAGTATTGTGCTGTAATCTGATCTATCATTCCACCGACGGTATGTGCTAATTTATTTCCGATAGCAATAGCTAAATACCAAATACCGAACATAAAGGCAATCATACGCCCAGGAACTAACTTACTTAAATAAGATAAACCAACTGGTGATAAACATAATTCGCCTAAGGTATGAAACAAATATGCCCAAACAAGCCACATCATACTAACTTCGGCAATCTTAGCACCTTGAGCAATGCTTAGTGATCCAAAAACTAAAAATCCGAATCCAATACCTAATAAAATCAATCCAAAACCGTATTTGAATGCAGCACTTGGATTGTACTTACTCTCCCACCATTTAGAAAATAATGGAGCAAACATAATGATATACAATGAATTCAAAATACCAAACCAGGTTGCTGGCACTTCAGTACCTGTATTACTAAATTCATTAAAGATTTTATAAATCACAATTCCCCAAACAATGACAAAACTGAATGCCAAAATAGAATTGGATAAAGAGATTTTTTTCCAAGTTTGACTAAAAAGTCTTACTAATACCCAAGTGATGATAGCAAGGGGGATAACCGTAACTAATAAATCAACTATCTTGAAAAACGATGCTGTTCCACCTGTCAAAGCCCGTTGCGTATAATCTTTTGCAAAAATGGGCATCGTACCAGCTGCTTGTTCAAAAGCAGCCCAAAAGAAAACAGTAAAAAAAGCAAAAATAGCGACTGCAATTAGTCGATCTCTTACCAGAGGTGCATATCGAGTAAAACGACTTGCTAGAACGGCAAAAAGTAGCAATAATGCAGCTAAAATAACCCAATTTGCAGCCGAACCATGAGCACCACCTGGAATCAATTCATATCCACCAATTGTTGAAAGCGGGTCGTTTAATATCCAAACTAAAGACAATATTGCAAAGGCAGCAATCATAACTTTATCCGCCATTGTAAAAGGGTTCAGTTTATCTCCTTCAGGTACTTCAACTACTTTATTTTTCGCCCCGTCAGGTTTTGCACCAATATCTCCAAACAATTCCTGAGCATACCAAAATTGTAGCATTCCCAAAAACATAAATATACCTGCTAATCCAAAACCAAAACTCCAGGATACTTTTTCCCCTAGATAACCGCAAAGCATAATTCCTAGAAAAGCACCAGCATTGACACCCATATAGAATATAGTGTACGCTCCATCCTTTTTTTCGGGATAGTCTTCATATAGTTTTGAAATGATTGAAGTCATGTTTGGCTTAAAGAACCCATTTCCAACTATTAAAAAAGCAATACCAATGTACAAAAACATTGGCGTTTCAACAGCCATTGAAGCATGACCGAGCGTCATTAATAAAGCTCCAATTCCAACAGCATTACGATATCCAATTTTATTATCTGCTAACCATCCACCAGCAATAGGCGTCAAATACACCATTAGTGCATAAGTTCCAAGTAATGATAATGCTGCTGCTCGATCCCAACCCCAACCAGGATTGTCTCCAGTGATTGCACCTGTTAAAAATATTACTAACAAAGCACGCATTCCGTAATAAGAAAAACGCTCCCACATTTCTGTGAAAAATAACACAAATAAGCTAGACGGATGTCCTAACACACTTCCGTGCTGTTCTAATAAGTCAATCTTTTTATCTGACATAAACGATGTAAGTTAATTATATTGAATGTTAATTTTATAAATTTCTAAGCCAACTCTCTTTCATTATCTTCCGCACCATGGGTCAATCGCTTTAGTGGTTTTAATATTAAAATAAATAGTAATCCAATTAAAATAGTGAAAATAAAAATCCCTAAAAAGATACTATATTCACCGAACTCAGAAGCAGATTCTCCTAAGATTCCAGCTACTTTACTACCTAATCCAGTTGCTGCAAAATAAACGCCCATCATTAAAGAAGCATACCGCACAGGGGTCAATTTAGTAATGAATGATAAAGCGACAGGTGACAAACACAGTTCGCCAATGGTGTGAAATAAGTAAGCTAATACTAACCAAATCATACTGGAAGAACCTGATTTTTCAAACTCCATCACAGCAAAAACCATGAATAAAAATCCGAATCCCATGATAATAATACCTAGAGCCATTTTAAATAAAGAAGAAGCTTCTTTACCATTTAGTTGACGTTTTGCCCAAATACCTGCAACTGTGGTCGCAAACAAAATGATAAATCCAGCATTGAGACTCTGGAACATAACTGTAGGAATTTCCCAACCAAATAATACTCGATCTGTCTTAGATTCGGTATATAGATTCATCAATCCACCTGCTTGCTCAAATGCTCCCCAAAAGATGATTACCATAATGAAAGAGAGCAATAATACTAAGAAGCGATCTTTATGAATTTGACTATTTAAGTCTTTATAGATCATCATCAGTAAAGCTGTCACTAAAGTCAAAAAGATAAATAATAAGCCATATCCCCAACTAAGCGTCAACCAACCATAAATAGCTAAAGCCAATAAAGCAATCGTAATACCTAGTTGTTTCGGAGATTTAAATAGGTTAGAATATAATTGACCATAAGAAACTTCGTCGTCGTCTCCTGTATTTGGAACAAAATTACCGACGTGTGTCAAATACTTTTGACCATATATATAATTTATCAAACCAAAAACCATGACTATTCCTGCCAATCCAAAACCAGCATGCCATCCCCACTGTGCGACAACTAATCCAACGATCATTGTTGCCAGTAAAGAACCTGTATTTATTCCAATATAAAAAATGCTAAAACCTTTATCACGTCGGATATCACCCTCTTTATATAAACCTCCAACCATTGTAGAGATATTAGGTTTTAATAAGCCTACACCTATGATTACTAGTGCTAATCCAGTATAGTATGCCCACAAATCAGTCAATACTAGAACTCCATGACCAAGGCAAAGTACAATAGCACCATATAAAACAGCCTTTTTTTGACCAATCAACTTATCTGCAATCATTCCGCCAGGAATAGACATTACATAAACTAACATCGTATACCACCCATACAAGGCTAAAGCTTCCTTGTCTGTCCATCCTAGACCAGCTCCTCTCGGATCATCCCCCAAAGCAGATGTTGTCATGTATAAAACTAACAATGCACGCATCCCGTAGTAAGAAAAACGTTCCCACATTTCTGTAAAAAAAAGAACGTATAAACCTATTGGATGTCCAAACAACTGCTTTTCATGTACTGATCCTTCCATTTTATAAGTCTGTTTTTAGTATTGTTTACAATTTACATCTCCCAAAAATAGATTTTTTAACTTAAAATCCATGAAAGTTCCGATTTTTATTTTGTGGGTAGCTTGTTTACAACTATAAACCTTATGTACTTATACGCTTCTGGTTGTTCTTGTTTCAATATTTAAAAATTAGTGTAAATGCTTGTGAACTAATGCGTAGATATCGTCAAGAAAGACCCAAAACGACTATTAATATGCTTATTTCCCGATACTTTCGTTAAAATGCTTTAACAAACGGTTTTCAATCTGCATCTTTGTAAAAATATTGCTGTTATGATTCGATTTTTTGCCTTTTTAGGAATATTTCTTCCTTGTATTTGTTTCGCTCAAAATGATCCAATTTTTGAAGATTTAAGTGGTAATCCATTGCTAAATGAGTTGGTAGAATCTTATAAACCTGTTATTACAAATTCCTACGGAGAAGCGAGAGATATTCTGTTTGGGATTATTGATAAAAATAACGGAGCAGTAGAATGTATCTATTCTGGTCATCAAATTAATTTACCAAACGGCGTTGATCCGACCGAGTTTTTATTTCAAAATGGCACGCCAAATGGTATCAATACAGAGCATACGTTTCCTCAAAGTATGGGGGCAGGATTTGGACAAGCTCGTGTAGATTTACATCATCTTTTTCCTGCTCGTGTAGCCGTAAATACAGCTCGTGGTAGCCTGCCTTTTACAGATATATCTGATTTTGAAACTGATACTTGGTATTATCTCAATCAAGAACAAGGCAATATTCCAAGTAACAACAAAGATGCGTACAGCGAAGGAACAAACGCACAGTTTGAACCGCGAGAATCTGTCAAAGGTGATATTGCAAGAGCGATGTTTTACTTTTATACGATGTATAAAAATCAAGCCGATAATGAAAATGCTACTTTTTTTAGTAGCCAACAAAGTCGTTTATGTCAATGGCATTATCAAGACCCCGCCGATCAAAATGAAATTAATCGAACCAACTTAATAGCAGTTTATCAAGATAATTTACCGAATCCATTTGTATTAGATTGCACTTTAGCTGCTCGATGTTATTGTGAACCCAACCCTGCTTGCCCAATTATCACGTCAACTTCTGAACTTGATTCAAGACATGAAATTAAAATATTTCCAAATCCAGTTAAAAATCAAACGGTACAAATAGACTTTGGTAATAATGAAGTTGGTGCATATCGATTTAATATTTGGAGTCCAAATGGATCGGCTTATTTCACAAAGATGGTTCAATATAATGGACAAGCTACTCATGTTGATTTATCAAATCTAGCTCCATCCATTTATTTTTATCAAATTTTGAATGCGAAAGGTAGTATCGTTTCGACCAGCAAGTTATTGATATTGTAAAATTGGGGGTGTATAACAAAATGTCGTTTTAGTTTGCTACAGAGACGCTGAGTACACTGTAATTTTAGTTTGTTAAAAAATTGTATCATAGCCTTCAGGCTGTAGACGTAAAACATAGAGCGACTTGACAGCCTAAAGACTATCTTACGAATTATAACTTATTTATTTTACACGGTACTGTGACGCTAAGTTTAGCTATACACTTTCTTTTGCGACAATTTGTTATACGCCCAAAATTAGTCAAACAAAAAAAGCGAAGCAGTTGCCTACTTCACTTTCTAACATAGCTTATTCCAATTATCTTTAAAGGTTCAATTAACCGAATTTAATTATTTTGAAGAACGACTAAGCGTTCACTTATTTGGGTTTGATCGGTTTTGAATACCAACATATAAATACCGCCTTCAAGTGTGTTTGTATGTATTGTTTTTTCAAACTCCCCTGCGCTTTCTTCACCTTCTACTAATGTAATGACTGGATCGCCAGAAAGTTTGACAATACTTAAATCAATTTTGCTTTGTTGGGGTAAATTATAGTAAACGGTATATGAATGGTCATTTTCATTAGATTGAATAGACATCCATTCTTTGGATTGATCTGGATGTTCTGTCGGCGGATTTGGAGGCGTACATTGAATGATATCAGCTATAAATTCTGCACCGAGTTCCACCTCAAAACCTGCATTCAAATTAATACAATCTCCTGCAACAAAACTGACCACCGAAGCATCTGGTACTAAACCTGCCGAGTTGACAATATCAATCGCATCGTAATTATCTGAAATAACTGGTATACTGTTGATATTCAATATTGGATCGGTACAATCATTAACTACCAAAGCTTCTCCTGCACAATTACAATAGGCGTTATACACATCATTAATGGTATTGGATAGTCCGTCGTCACATGGTGTTCCTATGGAAGGACAAGCCGTTGCTTCAAAACGCATTTCACTAAAGCCCATACAATTTGACCCATCAAAATTATTGAGTCCTGTGACCAAAACATATCTAGCCGGCTGATTGTAGAACTGCGCCATGTTAAACCCTGTATATGTACTCGCTCCTGGGGCTTGTCCCCAAGTGTAAGTCCCTAGCTCTGTCCAGTTGATACCATCCAAAGATAAATCAATTGTGACGTCTTGAAAGCCTTGTCCTGTTGATCCTGTAACATTATAATTCCATACATGTGCATTATCCAATATATATGCCTGCCCAAGATCATATTGTATCCAATGACTCATTCCTCGCAAAGGATTTGGACTCTGCAAATTTTGGCAAGATAACCATGAATCATCCACGTAAGTAGAATGTTGATCTGTCGCCTCACACACATCAATCGGAGTATAGTCTAGAGCATTAGTACAGTTGGCATCTGCACAAGGTGTTCCCGCACAATTACAATTGGCATCAAACTGGTCATTAAAAGTAGAAGCATCGCCATCATCACATGTTAGACCTAATGGCATACAGGCCGTTTCACAATCGTAACGGTATAAATAGGTGGCGTCTAAATGTTGATAAGATGTATCTGTTTGAAAAGGCGTTTTCCAGTATAAACTATAAAACTCTCCACCACCTCCATCTTGATGTAAAAATTCTAAGTAATAATATTGATTGGCTTGAAGCGTAATTGGGGTTGAAGTCTGCGTTGCATTTTCCCAATGATTAATAAACCCTGCATACCATGTCCAAGCAATATTAGTTGCATTAGCTGGGTCAGTATCGGTACTCAATAACAACCGAACCATGTTATCACCCGTGACATTAAAAGTATAATCTCCTGTGGTTGGAACTTTTAAATAGGCTCGAATCCGTGTTCCAAACTCATCATAAGGAGAATTATAATCAGGATAAATAAATGGATCACGACCAGCATATCCACGTGTTGGATTATCAGGATAATCTGCTGAATTAAGCATATCATCAACACTATAACCTGGAACCCCATCATAATGCAAAACTAAAATAGAGTCTCGTTCACCTACACAAGTAGGTAAAGATGTTGGTGTACCTGTGCAATTACAGCGTCCATCTTCTTGATCGTCAATAGTCGTTGGATTTCCATCATCACAAGCTGTTCCTGCTTTCGCACAAGGCACATTACAAGTCGTATTATATAAATAAGCACCATGTATGACCGACCAGTTAGCAGTTGGATTTGAAGGTATTCGCCAATGCACATGCACATGATCGCCACCATATCCTTCTGCGTGTAAGGCTTCAAAGTAATAATATTGTCCTGCCACTAAATTAATGGTAGAAGAAGTTTGTTCAGGATATGTATTATGATCTGTCACTCCAGAGTAGCCGGGAACAGAACAAATATCTACTAAATTAGCAGGCGTGTCATCTGTGCTTAACTTAAATAAACAATTATCATCTCCTGTAATATTGAAAGTGTAAGCACCCGTTTCTGGAGCTTCAATAAAACCACGAATCAAACTTGCATAGTTATTTTTATAATTATGAATCGTTCCAATCTCTGCAACTTGTTTGACTTCATCGGGACTGTAAGGATAAGCATGTTGATGGTATAAATAGTCTAAATCACCAGAATATATATTATCCCAAATCAACCAATCGACTTTTCCGTTTGTACCTATGCACGAACTTTGTGCTTGGACTTGGAAGAAGGTTGCACCCAACATTAAAACTGCTATAAAAAATTGATGGATATATTTAAACATAAGAATGATCTTCAAATTAAAAATAATGATTTATAACTTACACGATTATACAGTTGGTAAAAAACCTAATGGCATATTCGTCGAACTTGGTATGTAGAAATTATTAATATTAGGTAAAACCAAATGTAAATCTGATGGAGGAACGCCAAACCATAGTGCTAATTCAGCAAAATATTCATCTGCTGAAGTTGTCGGAATTAAGTTGCCTCGACCATGTATCATTTGTGGGTTGGAGTTCAAATATAAGTCTGGATACGTTCCATAAATTTCTCTTCCGTTTACTGCTCCACCCATGACCATCGTGTTTCCACCCCAAGCATGGTCTGACCCATTTCCATTGGAGGTCAATGTTCGTGCAAAATCAGAAATCGTAAATAAAGTCACATCGTTTTCCATTCCAACTTCCTGCAAAGCACTGTAAAAAGAGTTCATAGCTTGACTCAAATCTGCCAACATTTGCTCTTGATACATCAATGTTCCGTCGTGATGATCCCATCCACCAAAGTCAATAAAAAACGTTTGACGACACATACCAAGATCATCTTTAGCTGCGATGGTACGAGCTACCATTTGTAAATTTTGTGACAAATAATGGTTCGAAAAGGTAGTCGTAAATGGTGTTACGGCATCCAAAGCATTTTGAAAAACTTCAATTGAATCAAAAGCATTTGTTGTTAAATCTCCATATGTTTTTTTGAACACATTACTGTACATTTGAGTGGCCATATCGGTGATGGCTTGTTCTCTAAGTTGGTGTATTAATCCAGAATTAGAACGCCAAGTTTGATATTGTTCAATGCCTTGTACACCATTTCCAGTGTTTGAAATAGAGTATTCCAAAACAGAATTTCCCGACTGCCATACATTTCTCCCCGATAGGGAAATGTTCATTGAAATCGCCTGATTGGTATTCAAATTACTCAACTGATCTGCTATCTTTCCTCCCCACCCAATAGATGCACGAGATTGTGGAACACTAGTTTGCCATTGTTGAACCTGATCGGAATGAGAATATAAACCTAAAGGCAAATTCCGATTTCCAGAATAAAAATCATTGGCATCGGCAACAGGTTCAATTAACGTTCCTACATTGGAAACAAAAGCAAGATTTCCGTTATCAAACAAGTTCTGAACCTCTGGCATACTTGGATGTACACCTAGGGTTTTGCCTATCGAAGTTAGTGGATTCAATTGTAAAATATCAGCTTGTGGAATCGCTAAATCTGTTCGAGTAGCTTGATAATCGTTGTATTCAGACGTTCCTTTCGGCATTAGCATATTGTAGGAGTCGTTGCCTCCAGATAATAAAATACAAACTAAAGCTTTATAATTAGAGGTGTTACCCGATGAAGCACCTGCCAAGCGACTACTCAAAATCATATTTGCCAAAGAGGAATATAAAGTAGTGGAACCAACAGCTGCACAACTCGCTTGACCTAAAAATTTTCTTCTTGATATATTTTTCATGTTATTTTTCAATTTTGGATAAACGGAAAATGAGAAAGATTATCTTTGAATTAAATAATCTGGTGAAATCATAGCTAAATAAATAGCCATTCTTACACGAATTGCAGCATCACTTTCTGGCAATTGCATCACTGTATTTTGAATAATAGCTCGAGTCTCTGGACTCATTTGTCCCGCTAATAAAATTAGGTTTAATCGCTCAATCAACGTTCCGATTTGATCGTCTGTACCTAAAGCTAATTCGTCTGTAAAATCAAGATTTGACATTTTTTCATACGAATACGATTCATCACTAAATAACTGTTCGTATTCCATCACTTCATACTCATCCATGATCCAATCATGCAACTCATTTGCATAGCCCAAAATGGTTACGGAGTTGGTGATTTGAAATTCTGGAGAAACTAAACCAGCTTGCTGAATATCACCAATAGGTTGATAATCAGGAGAAAAGAAATTAAAAACAGTGCTTGCACCAAGTGGACGTTGACCCGTTAGATCGTAAAATCGATCCATTCCATTTCGATAAGTCCCCTCTTGGCTAGCAGCATTAAAAGCTCGACTTATTTGTGTGTAACGCACGATCGGTTCACGCAACATTCCGTTGCTTGGATCATCAATCAAGGAACAATCTCTCGCCTCAGGATCAAGTAAAATTGCTTTAACAAATGCTTTCATATCACCTCGAACACCTGCGCCATTATCATTAAAGGCAGAAGCAACTCTATCAATATATGCTGGACTCGGATTAGATTTGATCAGTCGCTGAATCATCAATCGAGCAAAGAAAGGCCCTACATTTGGATGATTAAATAAAAAGTCCAAGGCGTCATCAACGTCAGCTGCTCCATCAACTGGATTTCGATCAGGAATAACCTGCGTTCCTAGTAACGTTTTAGTGCCTGGCTCATGCCAATAATTCAACATTTGCATCGGTTGCAAATAACTATTTTCACTTTGTGCATCTTGCCCAAATATGAAGGTATCACCATAGGTCATACCTGTAAATACTTTTGCCAACTCACTAATATCATCGTTGTCATAAGTTGGAATCGGATCACCATTTCCGTCTAATTGGTAGGTACCGTCATTGTTTAATTCATACAAACCAATGGTAAATAATTGCATAATTTCACGTGCATAATTTTCATCTGGAAAGCGGTTCAAAGCGGGTTCAGATTTTGGATTATTGACATGTGTCAAATACAATCCCATTGCTGGATGATATGTAACATCCTTCAATAAATCTCTGAAATTTCCGAAAGAATGGCTTAATAACATATCATAATAATTTGCTAAAGCCAACGGTACTTCATTGAGTTGATTGAACTCTGAAATCACAAAAATCTCACTCAACGCCAGTGCAATCCGATTGCGCAAGACATCTTCCGAGGTCATGGTATATTGCCACCAACCCGAATGCCAATACCAACGACGTGCATACACGTTATTTGGGTCTAAACCATTGGCGAAGGTAGAATCGAGTGACATCAAAACGAGGTCTTTGGTATACTGCTCCACACTATTTGTAATAGGAAGTGCTGTTTGTTGATCGATCCATTCATTGAAACTCATACCTGCAACGGTTTGAATGGTCTCTATGTCTGCCCCCAAAGTAGATTGTGCTAAAAATCGAGAAGTAGCATTTAAATTAGGTAAAATTCCGATTTCATCTGATGTATTATCTCCACTAGATGTCCCATTATTATGACTCGTCGTAATCGTCATATCACTATTTCTGGAATCTAAAGTAATAATGGATTGAGCGTGGCTATTTTGTAACAGAAAACACCACATAAAACAACTGAATAGCAAGTATTTTTTGTATTTAAAGATTGTATTCATCAATTAATTTTTACTGTATTAATGGATAATATTAAACAATATGAGTTCTGAACGTCAGAACCATGAATATGGTAGTCGGTAAAACAATTTTGCTAGGAAACTGCAAGGGGATGCTTGAAAAAATTTGTATAATTACTGCGAAAGGGTGAGTACTCTGTTTGGGTGTATTTGTTTTTAAATAAACTCACATAAAAACAAAACACATACAACTTTATTTCATAAATATAAAAATAGCTTATATACTTTCCAAATAGTAAGTCTCTTTTTTTGTGACATATAAAATGCTCGAAACAAATGTAAAGGTGCTTGCCTAATGGAACAAATTTATTTGATATTCTTATATTTTAAATATTAATGATTAAATTCGTTACTCTTATTTA
>JAHDFQ010000115.1:2915-16450 GCA_020628085.1 Saprospiraceae bacterium | reverse complement strand
ACCAATAACCAATAACCAATAACCAATAACCAATAACCAATAACCAATAACCAATCTAATATCTCACTTCCATCACCTCTGCGTCACCTGCACTTTTGCAAGCAACAATAAACAACTTTCCATACTCTTCATGATCTATATCTTCATATACCGAATTTCCCAATAAATGGTTCACTGCTTTTGGAGTTGTATTAGAATGACCAACAATTAAGAAGCGTTTGCCTGTCTGATGTTCTATTAATGTATTTAAAAAATCACCCATTTTATTGTGGTCGTAAGAGCCATGTTCTATTTCTAAAGCTTTAATAGTAGGGAATGCCGTATTGATGGTTCGTTGATAAGGAGTAGAATATACTTTGAATAAATTGGCGTTTTTTAGTATATCTGCCAAGCGATTAGCTCGTTCAATTCCTTCAGGAGTGAGATCGGGGTCTTGTCCGTAAGATTCTTTTTCAGCATGCCGAACTAAAAAGAAAATAGTTGAGTTATCAAGAAATGCTTTTGGAAAAGCCTGTGTAGTACCATCTGAAAATTCTATAGCATCGTCTGTAATAGCGGTGACAATAGCGTCAGGTGAAGTCGGAACTGCTTTTTCACAGGTATTAACAAAAAGTAAGACCAGAAGAAATGTTATATATTTCATTGACGTAATTTTTTGCAAATATACTAATCACTAGATAAATGACAGAATTTGTAAATTGGTCATTTATTATTGATTCGTTCATACCGACAAAGTAAAACTTACTGATATTTTGAATTTTTTACTTCGTTCTATGTACATACTAAAAATGAAGAAGAGAAAGAAGCCTCTTTTTGGTTGAATTATTGCTAGTTTTATGTCCTATAATTTGACAGACTATTTTATGCAAAAACCTAGTGATCGTAAGAAATATAATGCGGCGTTTGAAAAAACGTTGGAGCAACTGAACACACAACAGGCTACTGCTGTGAATCAAGTGGAAGGCCCTGTTTTAGTGGTCGCTGGCCCAGGAACGGGTAAAACCCATATTCTTTCAGCTCGGATTGGACGTATTTTACAACAAACCGATGTATTTGCACATAATATTTTATGCCTGACGTTTACAGATGCAGGTGTATTGGCCATGCGAGAACGTTTGACACAATTTATCGGCCCAGAAGCACACCGAGTTCATATTTATACCTTCCATTCTTTTTGTAACAGTATTATTCAAGAAAATTTAGAATTATTTGGTCGCCATGACCTAGAACCACTTTCTGAATTGGAACGGGTTGAAATTATCCGTCGAATGATTGATGAACTACCTTTCGATCATGCCTTAAAAAAGGGTAGAAGTGATGTTTATTTTTATGAAAATCATTTGTTTGATTTGTTCAAACGGATGAAGTCCGAAGATTGGTCGGTTGCATATTTACATCAGCAGATAGAAGTATTTTTAGATTCTTTACCAACAAGGGAAGAATATATTTACAAACGTAAAAGCGGTAAATTTCAAAAGGGAGACATCAAAGAAGCAAAGTTAGAGGATTCAAAATTGAAAATGGAAAAACTAGCTGCGGCGGTATCTTTATTTCCAAAATATGAACATTATCTACATCAAATGCGTCGTTACGATTTTGATGATATGATTTTGTGGGTTTTACGTGCTTTTGAGAACAATCCCTTACTGTTACGGAATTATCAAGAACGTTATTTATACCTGTTGGTGGACGAATATCAAGATACCAATGGCGCACAGAATACCATTCTACAACAATTGATGGATTATTGGGAAAATCCCAATATCTTTATTGTTGGCGATGATGACCAGTCTATTTATGAGTTTCAAGGTGCAAGGCTTCGAAATATCACCGATTTCTACGACAAATTTAGAAATCATGTAGAACTGGTTTTATTGGAGGATAATTATCGATCTTCTCAAACGATTTTAGATACTTCGGCCGCTTTGATTGACGAAAATCAAAAGCGTTTAATCAATGCGCTAGGTGATTTGAAATTAGAAAAACATCTGGAAGCCCAAAACGAGACTTTTGCACAATCGAAGCGGCTTCCAAAAATTGTTTCCTACAAAAATCGACTGCAAGAGGATACGGATATCGTTGCACAAATAGAACAATTGAATCAAGCCAATTTTCCACTTAATGAAGTAGCCATTATTTATGCACAACATCGACAGATTAACAACATTGTCGCACTTTTAGAAAAAAAAGGCATTCCATATTTCAGTAAAAAACGAATTAATATACTACACGAGCCCTTGATTCAAAACCTACGGACTTTACTAGAATATCTCGTTTTAGAACACCATAATCCAACAAGTGGAGAGCATCTGATTTATCAAATTTTACATTTTGATTTTTTAAATATTACTGCATCTGATCTTTTGAAGATGAGTGTGTTTATGGCTAAAAATCGGATGAATTACCAGCAAACTTGGCGGGTCTTGTTGAGTGATGAAAAACAGTTGAAAATCTTAGGATTGGATTCTGTTGAGCAAATTAAGCAGTTTTCAGATTGCTTGTTTCAATGGAGTTTGGATTATGTGAACGAATCTCTTCCCATCTTGGTGGAACGAATCGTCAATCAAAGTGGGTTGATTGGATATGTTTTACAGCACGAACAAAAAATGTGGTATTTACAACTGGTTAAAACATTTTTTGATTTTGTAAAGAAAGAAGCTAATCGAAAACCCAAACAAAACTTACGAGATTTTTTAGAGGTATTAATAAAAATGGATGCTAACCGCTTATCCATTCCGATCAATCGTGCAATCTATGCTAAAAATGGCGTTCAACTCGTAACAGCACACAGTTCTAAGGGGCTAGAATTTCAAAAAGTATTTATCATAGACGCGGTTAAAGACTTTTGGGAACCTAAATCTAGAGGTGGAAAACAATTCACCTATCCTGATACAGTGACTTTATCGGGTGAAGAAGACGAAATGGAAGCTCGACGACGACTATTTTATGTCGCCATGACGCGTGCAAAAGAACAACTCCATATTTCATATAGTGAAACCAATAACGAAGAAAAACCATTACAACGAGCTGTATTTTTAGATGAAATATTCAAAAATACAGCTAATATTGAATTGATAGAAAAAGAATTACCTATTGAAGATTTACTAGAAGCACAGGGATTGTTACTATTGGAAAATCAAAATCCTAAAATTGATTTGCCCGATAAGGATATGGTGCATTCGCTTTTAGAAGGTTTGGTATTGAGTGTTTCGGCGTTAAATCGCTATTTAAAATGTCCATTGAGTTTTTACTATGAATATATATTGAGAGTACCGTCGTTGATGAGTACAGCAGCGGCTTACGGAACAGCGATGCACTTTGCTTTAATGAAGTTGTTTGATAAAATGATGGAATCTGAGACGAAATCGTTTCCATCGGAACAAGCCTTTATCCAATACTTCGAGAAAGAAATGATCCGTCAAGAAGTTCATTTTTCTAAAAAAGAATACCATTATCGTTTAAAAAAAGGGCGATCTGTTTTGGCTGCTTATTATCAACAAAGCATTAACCTTTGGCCTATAAAAGTTAATACAGAACTTGAGATTAAAAATGTAGAAGTAGAGGGTGTACCCATCAAAGGAGTGATTGATCGAGTTGATTTAATTGATGCCCAAACGGCGCATATTGAAGATTACAAAACGGGTAGTACAGATAAGAAAAAACTGAAAAAGCCTACCGATAAAAAGCCATTGGGTGGGAATTATTGGCGACAATTGGTATTCTATAAAGTGTTATACGAAAGTGCTTTGCCAAGCTTACATACGATTCGTTCTGGTGCAATTGCCTATTTAGAACCCGATCATCAAGGCGTATTTAGTACAGAAACGATTGATTTGACATTTGACGATGCCGAATATATGAAAGGTTTGATTAAAGATACTTGGTCAAAAATTCAGCAACATGAATTTAGTGAAGGATGTGGTGAACGAAATTGTGTTTGGTGTGATTTTATTAAAAATAACCGAACTCCGAATAGTTTTAGTGACCCAGAAATAGAGGCTTTAGATGATTAGTCATTCTTTAAAGAGAAGGATTTTGACAAAAAAATAGCCCCTCAATTATAAAAAATTGAGAGGCTAAATTATTTTTTAGCGATTAAAAAATATTGGAATGATTTATATTAGATTAGCATAAAGCACACTAACTATATATCAATCCTAGTATCTTTTATTGTAACCGCCACCGCCACCGCCGCCGTAGTTTCCACCACCGCCGCCATAGCCGCCGCCACCACCGTAGCCGCCACCGCCACCGCGGTTGCCACCACCGTAGCCACCGCCACGATTACCACCACGAGATCTGTTCTCACGTGGTTCTGCTTTTTTAACAACAATTGTTCTACCGTCCAACTCGCTATCATTCAGTTCTGCAATTGCATTTTGTGCTTCCTCGTCGTTTTCCATTTCAACGAAACCGAAACCTTTAGATCGTCCTGAAAATTTATCCATGATAATTTTCACAGAATCAACAGTACCGAAAGCTTCAAATGCCTGTTGTAAATCATACTCTTGAGTATCAAAACTCAACTTTGCTACAAAGATGTTCATAAAAAAAAATAAAAAAATTAATAAAAGTTAAAAACTGAATAAGGGACTAGTAGAAATAATAGAATCTTATTTTAGTTTTCAAAAAAAGTAAACTAATATAGCTTACCTATCAAATGTACAAATAAATATCATAGAAAGTTCAAATAAATTGGAATAAATTTCAAAAAGTTACATATTTCATTTCAAAAACTCCTTTTTATCACTAATAACTACCTGAACAGCAAATAAAGGCATTCAAATTTACTGTAAGGTCAAATTCTTTGCTTAATTTTAGATATTGTATGATAACGAATAATAATATATAATGCAATTTAGTTTTACAAAAATACTTACATGCCTGTTCGCTTTCGGAATAATTGTGTCTCTTAACGCACAAGTACCCATGAACAATGAATGTAGTGGTGCTATGGATGTGAGCAGCCTATTTGGACAAACGGTTGGAATGCCACAAACATCTGGTTTATTGGATAATACAAATGCCACAACAGAAGCATCTGACCCTGCAACAGGTTGGGAATGTTTTGGTGAGCCAGATGGAGCAGGAGCAATGCCTAGTTTAGAAAATACGCTTTGGTTCTCATTTGTTGGTGATGGTGGATCATATTATATTACTACTGTTGAATGTAGTGCGACGAACTATATTACAGATTCCGATACACAAATTGCTATTTATACAGGTGGTTGTGATGATTTAACAGGTGTAGCTTGTAATGAAGACGGCCCAGATGCAACCAATAATCCACCTTCTTACCCAGCAGGTTTAGATTTTCAAACAGAAAACGGAGTGACTTACTACATGTTGATTGATGGATTTTCACTTAATGGTACAGTATCAACAGGTGAGTTTTGTGTACAGGTAACGCAAAATGCACCAGTAGATGTAGTCGATTGCGCAAGTGCTAATTCAGGAACTGCGACGGGGGCTGCTTTTGTTTGTAATGGTGAAACAACGGAGTTCACATTAACAGATGTGGTTGTACCGAATGTTGCCGAAGCAGGATTTTTCTGGGTTGTTTCTTCAGCGGATATTTCTGGGTCTTTGAATCCACTTGAAGAAGCATCTCACTTGGGAGAGTTCGATATCTTATCTAACGCATACACACCAGTTCTTGTAAATGATTATGAGTTTTTATCTGTAGGGTCATATTTTTTTACGCCAGTTTCTTTTGCGGAAGCTACTTTAGATGCTGATGGAAACGTAGACTTATCAGACGCTTGTGTATTTACAGCGAACTCTGTTGCAGTAACCTTATTACCTGAAATAGCACCTTTGTCCGTTGATATTATGGGTACGGATGCAGTAGATGGTGCGGCAAATGGATCAGCATCTGTTGCAGTTACTGGTGGTTCTGAATCGTATGTATATGAATGGAGTAATGGCGCAAACACAGCTATGATTTCTGGTTTGGCAGCAGGGGACTATTCCTGTACGGTTACAGACGAAACAGGTTGTCCAGATGAGGTTGTTGTGAATGTAAGTATTGATGCAACCGTTCATACAAACGATTTAGTATTGGGTGCGGCAGTAAATATCATACCCAATCCATCTAAAGACATTACTCAGATCACGTTTGATTTGAATGAAGCGATGAATTTAAATATTCGTGTGGTGGATGTATTGGGTAAGGTAGTTTATACAGAAAATCATTCAAACGCAATCAACGGTGCAAGTACTGTAAATGTATCTTCATGGTCAAACGGTGTTTATTTCGTTCAGTTTTCTAATGAAAATCGTCAATATACACAACGATTGATCGTCCAAAAATAGAATAATTAGTAAATTCTAGTTACTTTTAAATTTTTGAAATTTCAGGCTTATTACTTTTATAGTGATAAGCCTGTTTTTATTGGCAGTTACTTGATCTATATGTTTCAACTTACCCATCCAGATATATACAATATTCCTTCTTTTTCTTTTCAACATCCAGATGGCTATCAATTACAGGTACTGCCATCTGAAGGAGCAGTCATCATGGATTTAACAATCAAAGGAAAATCTATTCTTGCGGCTTACCAGTCTAAACAAGAAATAAATGATATGTTGTTTTATAAAAATGAAATACTTGCTCCTTTTCCGAATAGAATACAAAATGGAGCTTATTTGTTTGAACATAAAACCTATCAATTTCCACTCAATAATCCTGAATTTCAAGCAGCTTTACATGGTTTTGTTTACAATAAATCTTTTGAAGTAGTGAATACGGAATGTAGAAAAAACTCTTGTTCCATTACTTTATCCTACACATATTCAGGCGATCAAATGGCGTTTCCATTTCCATTTAATTTGGAATTAAAATATTCATTGCATGTAGATACGGGGTTTCAATTAGACTATCATATTCAGAATACTGGAAAAACTAAAATGCCCGTAGGTTTCGGTTGGCATCCTTATTTTACGTTTGGAAAAAAAATAAATGAGGCAACTTTACGATTACCAAAAGTAGAAAAAATAGAGGTGAACAAAAATATGATTCCCACAGGAAAAAAGTACATATTTAATAATTTTGATATATCGAAGAAAATAGGTGATTATCAATTAGATACTTGTTTTAGAGTGGTCGAAAATTCAGAAATAGAACGAATTGAAGTATCTTTGGAATGCGAGAACCATCAAATTTCATATTGGCAGAAGACGGGACAACGGCAATTTAACTACATACAATTATACATTCCTCCTGATCGTTTGAGTATTGCTATTGAACCGATGACATGTAATATTGATGCGTTCAATAATAAAGAAGGATTGGTTGTTTTAGCACCTGATGAAGTAACGGGATCAAGTTGTGGGGTTGATTATTTTTAGCATTTAGATTTAAACATTCTATATTATTTCTAGATACCTGTATTTTATTTTTTTACTATTTCTAGCAGCTTGTAGTGAAACATCATTTACTCAAACAGAACCTCAATGGCAATCTAAATTACTGCACGTTCAAACAAATGGAGACCTACAATATCATTCAGATACAGACGGATTCATTCTACCTGATTTTAGTTATGCTGGGTATCAAAATGGAGTACAAGAAATACCTACCGTCCCTACCAAAATAAATCTTTCTCCAATTGAAGGCGATAATACAGCCCACATTCAGGCAGCGATTGACCGAGTTTCTAAAATGCCATTAAATGCTGATGGTTTTCGAGGAACTATTTTTCTAAGAAAAGGTAAGTATTCAATTTATGGTAATCTGTATTTGCATACGTCGGGTGTTGTGTTACGAGGTGCAGGTCATACAGACAATCCAGAAAATAGTACTATTTTAGTAGGAACAGGCGTTCGTCCACAACAAGGAACATTATTAACTATCGGAAATCCTAAAAAACTAAGCGAAACGCTCTATCATTCTACAACCATTCAACCCGTCTTTAAAACCAAGATTACAAATGAGATTATTCCTGTCGGACAGCAATCGTTCACAGTTGAACATGCTGATTTGCTCAAAATTGGTGATCGAATTCTAATCGAACACGAATGTTCGGAATTGTGGTTAAAAGCTATTAATTATGGGGCAACCGATACCGATCAACCTTGGAAAATAGGAGATCACCCCATAATTTATGATCGGAACGTTACCAAGATTGATGGAAATAAAATATTTATAGATGCACCTGTTTTTTACACCTTAGATCAAAAGCGAGCGACTACGAATGTATATTTATATCCTAAAAATCTCTCTGTTGTTGAACATGTGGGTATTGAAAATATCCGTTTTGAAAGTGCGTATCAACACGCCACAGATGAAGATCATCTGGAAAATTTAGTACTTTTTCGCTTGGTTAAAAACGCTTGGGCACGACACTGTACAGCGGCACATTTTATCCGTGCGGGATTTCAAGTTGAATATTCTAAACAAGTTACGATCCAAAAATGTAATGCCATTGATCCCATTTCTAAAATAGAAGGTGGACGACGCTATAATTTTGATTTAGAACAAGGTTCGCAATTGATTTTAGTTAAAGATTGCTATGCCCGAAATGGACGGCATCATTATATCTCCGACGGAAAAAGTACCTCTAGTGGAAACGTTTTTCTAAACTGTATATCAGATGCAGCCTATGCCATGAGCGAAGCACATCGACACTGGACGACGGGTTTATTGTTTGATGGTCATCAAGAAATTAACGTTCGTAAAGACGGAAAACAACTTCTTGCCTTATTCAATCGAGGTAGTTATGGTGCTTCACACGGATGGAGTTGTGCGCATTGCGTGGCGTGGAATATTGATTTGGGAATAGGTCGAGCAACCATTCAACAGCCACCTACCGCACAGAATTATTGTATTGGTTGTCAGGGTGTTATTAATAATAAAGGGACATTTACACATCCACTTGGATATATTGAAGGAGCAAATAAAAAAGGCTTATTTCCAAAATCATTGTATGAAGCGCAGTTGGGGGGAAGATCAAAGTGAGGAGCTGACTGACTTCAAGTCAGCTCCTCACTCTACTTTAAAATACTTGCTTTATGCCTAATCGAATATTTAGCAATCCGTACTGATCTGTCGTCAAAGCCTTTCGTACTTTAAGTGAACTCAAATATTGTTGATACGCAATGCCTAGCGTCAAAGCTGTTTTTGGATTTAATTGATACGCACCTCCAATAGCTGCCAACACACTCCAATTCTGTTGTCGGAACATCGTTTTATCTAAAACACCCAATTCCATCTGTTCATCTATGAAGCGACCATTTGCTTGAAGCGACAAACTAGTAGCAACACCAGCTTCGATGTCAAGCGAAATTCGGTGTCTATTTCGGAATGTTTTTCCAATGAGAACAGGAATTTCCAATAATTGAATTTGGTTGTAGTGCCGAATCGTACGGGTAGTGAGTTCGGTTTGATTATCACTACCTGTCAGACTATATAAGATGCGTTGTGTTTCTTGTTTATAATCAAAAATATCGTTGAGTTGCTGATATTGAAGCCCTGTTTTGATATACCAATGTGTTTTTTGATGTTGTAGACCAACTAATCCACTAAATTGATAAGATAAAATAGGAGTTTCAGTATTTTTTCTCAAGTCGGTATAATTTTGAACTCCGTTGGTATTAGTCTGAATCGTTTTATTCACAAACGTAGTTCCACCTTGTAAAACTGTGAATAAACGCCATGTTGGAAAACTTGGAGGTATAGGCGTTGGACGAGTCGTCACGTGGTTATCCAAATCAACCCAGTGTATCGGCAATACATCTAAGTTCTCAAAACGGTTGATCTTCGGACTTTCTGGTAATACTTTTTCAGTTTTTATTGATGTTTCTACCGATGTTGATAACTCTGTTGATAAGGTCGGTCGTTTTTGATTTGGTAATGGGTTTTCTTTTTCTGATGTGTACAAGAAAGACGAATTTTCTTGGATAGTATTAGTTATATCTTTTTTTGTAGTGTGCTTAGTATTGGAGTTAGAAGTATTGATTGTTGTCGGTTTCGATAGAACAGGAGTAATTGTTTGAGTTTTAGTGTTAATCTTATTTTCTGTAAAAGCAGTATTTAAAGTAGTTGGCTGCTGAGTTGTAGTAGATGTATGCTCAACTAAATTGTTGTTTACTTGATCTATGGCTTGTGTATGTTCATTACTAAAACGGTCGTATTGATAGAAAGCAATTGTTCCAAGTAGAATCAATCCTGACAAACCAAAAGGTAGCCAGAAAAAGAACGGTCTACGCTTTTTTTCAGCAGGCAAATCTGTTTCGATAGCACTCCAAAGTTCATTGGTATCCAACGGTACTTGGTGCGTATCGAACGACTTTTTTATATGATCTTCAAATTGCTCTTGATTCATAATATTCATTTTCTTCTTTCAAAATAATCGCTTGCAGGTGTTTTCTGGCACGTTGCAATTGCGACCGAGAGCTCGCTTCTTTGATATTCAATAATTCAGCAATTTCTTTATGACTATAGCCTTCGATAATGGATAAATTAAATACCAAACGATAACCTTCTGGTAGTTGTCCTATTAATTTCATTAGTTCTTCTGCACCCAATTGGGCATATACATCTGGAATTTCAACATGGTCAGGAGCATCCAAACCATAAACTTCTGTATCGTATCGAAGTTTTTTATAGTGTGTCAAAGCTGCATTTATAATAATTTTACACAACCACGATTTCAATTTTCCTTTAGCAGGATCGAATTGATGAATATTTTTGAACACTCGAATCAATCCTTCCTGTAAAATATCCTTCGCAAACGACGCATCGGGCGCATATCGCAGACTGATAGAGTAGAGCAGCGGGGAATATTGCTCTACCATCAATCGCTGTGCGGTTCGATCATTTTGTTGACAAGCTCGTATGAGTTGGTTGTCGTTCATGCAGGATTATTTTCTATTTTGTTAATGAAGTGATGACTACAGTCATCACTTCATTTGGATTATTGGCAATCTACATTTCCTAGTTTCACACCAGTGAAATTAAGGTTCGTTATGTCGTTTACACCATTAAGTTCAAATTCATTTACTGTAGTTCTGTTTTTATCAAAAAATCGCCAAGAAGAATCGTAGGGATCTTCAGTATTAGTTACAATTCTTGTCATAAGAACTAAATCGAAAGTACTAATACCATCTAAATCATTTTCAGGGAATTGATTGTTTCCTATGTTTACACCACTATCATTCATGTCTACTGCCACTGTTTGCCATGTTTCCCAGTTTGCTTCATCAGTAAGTCCCAGAATTAACATTCTAACTTTAATTAAATCTCTAAAGGATACATTTTCTTGTATAATTGTAGTTCGTTTTAGTCTAATGGTAGTATTAAGTTCATTCGGATCAGTTAAGGGAATTTCAATAGAATACCCACCATTTTCGTCTGTAATAGTTGTAAATACACCGTCTGACCGCTCTGCCTGAATTTCAACTTGGTCTAATGGATTTTCGGCAATAGTGCTGACTGTACCAGATATGGTAAATGATTGAGCTTGGATGAAACTCGTACTCATCACAAATAGAGTACAAAATATCATTTTTGTTATATTAATAAGATACATATTATTTTCTTTTTTAGTTATTTTAAATGATTCCTAGTTAGATAATGGGGCTGAGAATACTCCAGTTGCACCTGACTCAACAATCGTAAAACTACCACTTACTGCATCATTGGAAACGGAAATAAATGTAATTTCAATAGATGTAGGGTTCATATTATTATCACCTATAATTCCAATACCATTAATTGTCATACCTGCTGTAAAAGGATTAGAGGATTCTGCAATAATTCCGTAAATATTTCCACTAAAAGTATTCATGGCATCCGCATAAGCGATTTCAAAATAGTACATATTGGCACATTCAGAATATTCGATAGCTGTATAACTATAATGAGCTTCATCATCATCTATACCTATCCCCAAATCCACGCTCACAAAAGAAAATTCATCCGTATCAAAAGTATCACAAAGTGCAACTGTTCCGAAATTAATAGTGGGAGCAAAATTTTGAGTACTACTTCCATCTGTTGAAGCCAACTCACTAAATGCGGTCAAGGATACTGTTTCAATATCATTGCAACTAACAATTGTTGTATTAAATGTTCCGTCTGTATTGGTAACAATACTTTCAAGTATTCTACCCGTTTCGTCTTTGAATTGTACTAATCCAAATACATTATTTCCATCACAATCGGTTAGTGTTCCGCTAGCTTCAAACGTAGTGAGTTCTACATCTAAATTGGCAAAATCAACAAAAATATTAGGTAGTTGAGTGTCGCTGTTGAATGGCCCAATGGTCTCTGAATATAAAATAACTTCTATATCACAATTATTAACATATTTAATATTCATAATTAGAGATTCATCGGCTGGGACAGGAGCTGTAAAAAAACCTTTACCATCAGTTAGTGTAAATCCACCAAAACCACCACCATTTGCTAGTCGAATATCCACGACCAAACGATCCAATTCATTTTTAAAATTATTTAATACTTGCCCTGTTATCGTAAAATACTCAAGTGGTAAATCACAGTTCCATGTACTAAAATGAGCAACCTCTCCAACATAAAGATTTTCTTCACGCACCGCTTCGCCTTCTTCTACCCAAATTCCATTGTCTTCATCGAAATGCCAAAGTGGGATCGTTGAAGGGGCATTCGCTCTTAAATCAGGACTGATTTCATAATGAATTTTTGCTGTTTTGCCTTCTGCTAGTTGTAAAGGCGCACCTGATGGACTTTCTAATTCAACCGTCAACATTCCATAACTTGCTAAAGTCACTCGGTCGTTATCGGCAGTAATAGCAGTCAAATCCCCAGGCATTTGATAGGGCATATTGGGGTCAGAAGGATCTAGTTTATGAGTATAAACCAAGACTTCGCCCGTGTATGGATTACCGTTTTCGTCCACAATTCCATCTGCCTGAAAATAGACATAGGTATTCCCTTCTACTATGACAGAAGTGGCATTTGTACTATTAAATTGCCCAGAAACGGTTTTTTCCACTAACTGGACGATGATGTTTTGTCGTCGATTATCGGTTGGGATAAATCGTCTACTTCCTTTGAAATAGCCGTCTTTTTCTATTGTTACATAGCTACCATTTGATTTTAAAGAGACATCTCTTAAGATAAATAATCCTAGTTCGTTAGTGTACGTTTGCTTATTATCTAAATCTACTAATGCGTCAGCAACAGGTTCGCCAGATTCATCAATTATTTTTCCTGCTAAATCACCTTCGGTTGTAATGACTACCGTTGGGTCTTCTGGAATAATCGTGGTGGTCGTTTCGTCGATATTTTCCTTTTGACAGGCGACGAGACTCAGCAAGCCGATTAGACATATCCATAATATTCGATTCATTTCGATGGTTTTTATCATTTTAAAAAATAGTTCAGTACTGATTTCATTGCTATTACTAAGTGAGTAGCAGAAACGTTGCACGGGTATAAAAATAAATTAATCTGAACGTTTCTAGAATTTGTCGATAATTGTGGTAAATGATAGCGAAGTTTTGTAAATTGAGATGTATTTCAAACGATATAATCAAATTATTGGTAATGA
>JAHDFQ010000115.1:0-2815 GCA_020628085.1 Saprospiraceae bacterium | reverse complement strand
AAAAATGGCATTAAAAAGATTCACAGAGTCGTCTAACCCGATGATGAGCGACGAAAAGTATAGACAGAGTATAGATCGGGATTTAGTACCATCGATTGCAATACAAGAACGAATGACTGTTTCTGGTGCAATCAATAAAACATTTTTATTAGCTGCGATTATGCTAGTAACTACCGTATTTGCCTTTAACGCTCCTAGTCAATTATTCTTATGGGGTGGCGCAATCGGAGGTTTAGTATTGGTATTGATCGCTAGTTTCAAACCACATTTATCACCTTACTTAGCTCCAGGTTATGCAGCTTTAGAAGGACTATTTGTGGGGTCTATTTCAGCATTGTATGCACTTTCACTTGGGCCAGCGATTATTTTCCATGCAGTCACCTTGACGCTTTCTATTCTGTTTGCGATGCTTTTTATTTATAAAACAGGTATCATAAAAGTGACGAGTAAATTTAGAACAGGGGTTATTATGGCAACAGGTGGTATTATGTTGGTTTATATCCTCAATTTCGTACTTTCTATGTTTGGCATCAATATTCCGTTTTTACATGAAGGCGGTATGATTGGTATCGGAATTAGCTTGGTTATCATCGGAGTAGCTTCTTTAAACTTATTATTAGACTTTGATAATTTTGAAAAAGGAGAACAGTATGGTGCTGCTAAGTACATGGAATGGTTCTCTGCAATGGGATTATTGATTACCATTGTATGGATATATGTAGAATTACTACGTTTGTTATCTATTTTAAGTAGTAGTGATTAATATATTTATATCAAGTACCAAAAAAGGCGAAGTCATTGACTTCGCCTTTTTTGGTACTTGATTTTGTCTAAAATTATGATATTCAATTGTTTTAGGTTGTGGAGCAATCTTATAATTTTCTCATTTGATTAATATACTATTAGAAGATCTATCATATTAAGTTATTAGGTAATAGATTTTGATGAATATTGATGAATCAAATTCATCAAAACCTCTTATTTATTTCGATACTCATGTGGTGTTAAGCCAAACCTTTTTTGGAATTGTTTGATAAAATAGCTAACACTTTTATATCCTATAGATGCAGCAATAGTTTTTACAGGCATATTTTTATTATGTTTTAATAATCGTATTGCTTCATTAAAACGAGCTTCTTGGTAAAATTTATAAAACGAAATACTATGCGTTTCTTTAAATACTTTCTGAAACGTAGTCCGATTCGTTCCAATATATTTTGCCCAGTAATCTAAACTTTTTATGTTGCTAGAAAAATCTCTAAGAATTTCGTGTTTTACATTGCTAATTTTCAATTTGAGATTATCCAACTCATCATTCATGGTTCCTTTTCTTCTTCGATTAATTATATTTCTATATTGAAATAAAGAATTATAAGCGATAGCCCATAAATGATTTACTAATTTTTTCTTTGATAATAAATCCAGTACTGGATTCATAGCAAGTTCATATATTTGCTCTAATAAGCTAATTGTTTGATATTCGAGAGGAATGGTATCTACAACTGTACTAGATTCAATATTTGTATCCTCAATACCTAATAGTGATACATCTATTTCTTTCAACCAATATCTGGAAATATAAATTATAGTACTCTTGATTGTATTACTTGAATTAAAAATAGGTTGCCAGAGAACATTTTTCTTTTTAGTATTGAAAGGAGTAAGATTTGACTGAGAAGGGAGAGCGTCATATATTATATAACAATTGTTTAGGTCATAATATAGTTTTAACCATTCTTTAGAGGAAGTATCTATTGAAAAAGAAAGATTTACATTCTTATCATACTCAATACTATTGATTATGGCCGCCATTTTATGGTTTTCTTTAATACATCTAAATCCCCCGACCATTTCATCTCGGTTGAAAACAACTAATCCATCCTTTTCTTTCCCTTTATTTATCTCTAATAAACTTTTCTTTAAATTATCAGGACTTGTTGCGTTTATTGTAAAATATTTTTCTTCTAGTCTCAAAGTTCATTCTTTTAAATGATAAGGTTAGGGTTAGATACATAAACATATTGTTAAAAGAAACCTTTAAAAAAAATGATATACATTATTCTTAGTAACGAACAAAAATGGTTTATTATCTACAATTCTGCTAGCCCCAAGTAGGTATTTAGGTTAGGTCAACACGAAAAATGCAGGAATAACTGGCTATTCAGAAGCTGTTTAACACAGTATTGGCGTAAAATAAAATAAGCTAAAATGCACTCGTTTTTTATTTAACAGTTACTATGAAGTTCTGAAAACCAAAATTATCAGTTCTAATATTTTATTTGTAATCCTATGATCATCTATCATTTTTATAACAATATTATTGAGTATTCAGTCCTAATTATAGGTAATGATCAATTTAGGCTACAAATATATTTCTTTTGAAGCTAGTAAGACCTACATAATTCTGTATATATCTTTTTGTGGCATAGTAATATCTTTTTGTGGCATGTATATTACTTGTTTTGGCATTTATTTAGTTATTACTGATCTACGAATAGAATAGTTGTGTAATATAAATAAATCATAACTAGCTCTATTTTATTAAATTCCTGTAATGGGTTTAAGTCTAGTTAATACAATAAATAGTTGAATATTATGTCAATGCATTTTTATCTGTCTAAAATAAGGTTCTACTTTTTTGAACATAATCTTATAAGAATACTTACAATATTTATATTCATATTATATTCATCATCTATTTCAGCTACAGTGTCTGTTAATGCTTTTAAAGAAAAGAAGCATTTAAAGATTACAATTGAAGATTTTAATGAATCATTTTTGGTACGCGCTTTGGTTTCTAGTCTTGCTTCTGACA
>JAHDFQ010000114.1 GCA_020628085.1 Saprospiraceae bacterium | reverse complement strand
TTTCCTTTTTTTAATGAATTTAAGATAAATTAAATTTCAAATCCACTTTTGAGATTTTTTTTGAAGTAGTAAAGTACAAAATTATCCAAATCAACGAGTATTTAGCGTTATTCCTTTAGTTTTTTCTCTAATTCATGGATTCTTTTTACCAATGCTGGAAGATTTTTAAAAGCGGCATAGGAGCGAATATAATTGCTGTAATCAATCGCTGGTGATCCGTAAATCGCTTGATTTTCTTTCTTGATAGATTTTGTTACACCACTTTGTGCTTGAATTTTTGTGCCATTGGCGATATTCATATGTCCTGCAAAACCGGCTTGTCCTCCAACGAGTACCTGATCGCCAATTTTAGTACTTCCAGCAAAACCTGCTTGTGCTGCAACAACTGTATTTTTACCAATTTCTACATTATGTGCTACCATAATTAGGTTATCGAGTTTTGTTCCTGATTGGATAATAGTTGAACCTAAAGTTGCTCGATCAATAGTGGTGTTGGCACCAATTTCTACATTATTTTCTATAACGACATTTCCAATTTGCTCAATTTTTTGGTAAGAACCATCTTCTTGTGGCGCAAAACCAAATCCGTCAGCACCAATCACCACATTAGAATGCAGTATGCAATCATTCCCAATTTCACAATTGTATTGAACTCGTACGCCAGAATACAAAGTAACGTTATCACCTATTTTGACACCTTTACCAATATAGACTTGTGGATAAATCGTACAATTTTTACCAATAATAGCATCTTGCTCGACTACCGTAAATGCACCAATAGATGTTCCTGTTCCAATGGAAGCAGTTTCATCAATAGCTGATTGTTCGGAAATGCCTTTGATTTTTGTCTTTTGTTGTCCAAATTGTTTCAACAATATAGCTACGCTAGCATATACATTTTCTACACGTATCAATGTTGCGGAGATCGCTTGAGTGGGTTGAAAGTCATTTGAAACTAACAAAACAGATGCTTCTGTAGTGTAAGCATACGGTTCGTATTTAGAATTAGCGAGAAAACAGATCGTTCCTTTTTTCCCTTCTTCAATTTTACTTGGAGCGTGAACGGCTACATCTGGATTCCCTTCTATCGTTCCGTTTAATATATCGGCAATTGCCTTGGCTGTTACTTGCATGTAGCAAAGTTATAAAAATCTGACCGTTAAATTAAAATAGCTTCTTATCTTTACAAACTCAAATCATAATCAATAAAATCAATCTATTGGAGACTCAAAAGATTCGCATCGGAACAAGAGGAAGTAAGCTAGCACTTTGGCAGGCAAATTACACACAACAGTTATTAAAAGATATTGGGGTAGAGGCAGAATTAGTGATTATCAAAACACAAGGAGATAAAATTCAACATTTAGGTTTTGATAAACTAGAAGGGAAAGGCTTTTTTACAAAAGAAATAGAAGATGCTTTACTACGTGGTGATATAGATATGGCGGTACATTCGATGAAAGATATGCCTACTGCATCTGCCGAGGGATTAGTCCTAACGGCGGTATCTTACCGAGCTAATCCAGCGGACTGTTTATTGATTCGTAAAGACAAGGTAGATCGAAGCCAAACCTTAAAAATGGTGGAAAACCCAATCGTTGGAACGTCATCTGCTCGTCGAAAAGCTCAAATGCGACATATTCGACCTGATGTTCAATTGGAGGATATTCGTGGAAATGTACCTACCCGAATTAACAAACTCCGTAATGGTGATTTTGATGCCATTTTATTAGCTGCGGCTGGATTAGAACGGTTGGATTTAGATGTTTCGGACTTAGAATGTATACAACTGAATCCACGTGAATTTGTACCTGCACCTGCTCAGGGTGTTTTAGCATGGCAGTGCTGTGCCAATGATAAGTCCACTCGTCGTATTCTCAAAAAAATCCATCAATCCAATGTTTCTGCTTGTACGAATGTTGAAAGGAAGGTCTTACAGCTTTTAGAAGGAGGCTGCCATATGCCGCTGGGTGTATATTGTATGCAGGATGATCAGTTTAACTACCACGTATGGGCATCAAAAGCCGACACTTGGGATAGTCCGACAAAATTTGTTCGGTTATCTTCGGCCACAAAGTTAGGTTTAGCAGAAGCTATTTTAAAGCAACTGGAAGAGAAGAGTTGATAGTCTTCTAATTTTTAAAACATTTTACAAAGTAATCATTCAGTAACTAGATATTACTATTGCCATTTTATAGCACATGTAAACAATGCATTCTGCATTTAGTTCAAATAAAAATATTTTTTTTAAATTTTATGTTGCTATTTATATCTTTAATTTAAATAATTGTCATATCTTTAGAACTGGCAGTTAGCTCTTTCTGGTTATTCATGCACCGAAAACCACTCATTAGTGTGACATGCCTGTTCTTATTGCATATATCCTATGCAATCAATTAAGCCCCATGTTTTGGAAACAAGTTTATTAGATACTCTGATATTGGTATCTTTTAGATTTATTATTTAAGGTTAGAATAAGGTTTGATATGCATTTGTTAACAAATGCACGGGCCTATTATTTTTTAAATTTTCTTAAACAAAATAATATGACAAAAATAAAAATATTACTTTTTAGTTGTTTTGCATTTATGATGGCAGCTAATTTACAAGCACAGTGTACTTCAGCTAATGGAGGGCCATATACCAACCTAAATACGGTTATGCCCGGAGGGATTGCACCTTGTGACCCAAATTGTGGTACAGTTTACACCATAACAGCCTTTGAAGTATGGTCTAGTGAGTCTTATATCTTCTATGGACTTATTCAAGGAAATTCTTATACTGTCGATATATGTACTGGTGCTGGTGCAAATGCGTGGGCTCAAGAATTAGTTGTTGGACCATTTGATGGAACGAGTTCTGTAACATCGGTAGATGGAAGTATAACAAACAATTGTTCTCTTACTTTTACAGCTTCAACAAGTGGGGACTATTTAATTATGATTAATACAGTAGGAACATGTGGTGGTCCTGAAAATGGAATTAATGGGGGTAATCTTTCTGTTCAGTGTAATGGTGTAGCTCCTTGTACTCCTCCAGGTTGTGGAGATTCGGTTTGTGGAGCAGGGGAAGACTATTGTTCTTGTTTGGCTGATTGTACGACTTGTGTGGGTGCAGCTCCTACTTTTATCACTGGCGCTCAGAACGGAGGTACACTTGCAACTTCAACTGTTCCTGTTGCGTATTGTGAAAGTGAGATTAATACTGGAGGCGTAAATTCTTCACCAGAAAGTGTATTTATACCTTTCGTAGCTTTCGGTGGGCAGTCGTGTGTAACAGATTGGAATGTTTCAACGAATTTTGGAACTCTATTTAACAGTACTGACCCTATATCAGCTTATACCGCACCTACTCCAGATAACATTCTTGCTTATGTAGGACTAACAGATGCAGATATAACAGCATCTGGTGGAACTGTAACCATTACTTTTGTAGATGCAACAACAACAGGTGGATGCTCATTTACTTTAGCAATAAATTTAGCTTCTGCGGTTGATTCTGGTGGAGCTGCTTGGCTTGGAACGGCTACTGCTCAATGTCCATCAGACTGTATTCTACCAGAAGCTACGTCATCCATTGATTGTAGTGGAAATATCACTGTTACAATTACAAATGAAGGTGAAGCAGTCTTAGGTACGCCTGGTGGTTATACTTGGGATATTGATGGTACACCTGTTACAATGCCACTGGGCGGAGGTACTTTCTCTGGTTATTCCTTAACCCAGTCTCATAATATTAACGTAACAGGATCAACAAACGCTACTTGTGATGGATTAGTTACTCTGGCAATTCCTGTTGGTTGTGAATTAATGGCAGGTTGTACGGATGCCATGACTGATGGAGGATTTGAATCTGGTCCTGCTGGTGGTACATGGACTGAAACGGTTTCTGATGCAACTCCAGCGACTTACGCTGTACCAACAATATCAGGCGTATTACCTATTTCTGGGGCAAATGGTGCTGACTTAGGAGGTTTTGGTACAGCCACTGGGATTACCCTTCCAATTACGGCAACTGTATCTCAGTCTATTGCTATTCCTACTGATGCAACAACATTATCTTTTTGGGGAATCATGTTCGGTTGTGGAGGTGCTGCTGATGTGTTTACAGTCTCAATAGGTGGTGTTACACAGACAGTCTCTGGGGCTGGACCTCAAAATGGAGGTGCTACAAATTGTGGTGACGGTATATTCTACCAATATGATATTAATGTTTCAGGGCTAGCAGGAACGACTGCTATTTTAGAATTTTCAATAGTAGAAACAGGTGGAGCAGCAGGATTTACAAGAATGTTTATTGATAATATTGTATTACAAGACTGCCCTACTACAACTTGTCCTGATGACTATGCTGGAGGTGGATTGGGTAATTCTCAACCAGCTTTAACAGGTTTGGTTTCAGCTAGTGGTACGACGGATTATGAAACACCTGGAGTCATTAGTTCTACTCAAACAGTTGATGTAAATACTGATTATGATTCAGGTGATTGTATCGACATGCAAGCTAATTTTGAAGTTGTTTTAGGTGTTGAATTTGACGCCTTTATTGACGGTGCAAACTGTAATGGTATGGGCGGAAATCAATTTAGCGGTGGTTCTAATACAGCTGCTAAAGGAACAACAGCTAACAGATCAGTAAACCCTGATACTCAAGCTACTTCTAATAAAATGCTAAGAGAAATGTCAAGAGCTGACGATTTTTCTAATGTAAAAAATAATTTGAAACAATTATCTGATTTAGCTAGTGAAAGATAATTTATAAAATATAGAATTGGAATATGCTAAGAAGGGCTGTCGAAATGTTTCGACAGCCCTTTCTTTATGCTTTTATTGTTATTAATTAAATATTTTGGAGTATTAATTACAACCCATATTTTGAGTATTGGCATCTAATTCACCGCCAAGCATAACTTCAAAACCGACAGGAAAATCAATCGTATTATCAGCACGTAAAATAACGGATTCAGTAGAACTGATATTTCCAGAGCAAATAATAAAATCAATAACTTCATACGTACCAGAAAGAATTGATCCCGTCAAGGTCATATCGTTTACACAATTAGAACCAAAAATGTCAATAGAAGCACACACTTCATTAGTTACACATAAATTAGGATTAATATTGCTAGAAACAGGGTCAAATGTCACGGTGATACTTCCATCTGTTGTCCAATTGTTATAATCCGCTGCGGTTACTTCAAAACAAAAAGGTGCAGAGGGGCCGCTACAATCTCCAATCGTATTTGTGGTTCCTCGACTAACATTTGATTCGTCGATAACCGTAAAAACTTCGCTGCTACCACTTGCATCTCCATTAAAACTCGCACAAATATTAGCTTTTGTAACACCTGTGGTTGGAAATGCTTCAATGATACTAACGGCAGTAGTATTACCTGTACCTAAGTTTGTATTAGAATTGATTGTTGCACAAGTATTTGTTCCGCAAAAAGTAGCTAACTCAAAGTCAATATCAAAATCTTTCATGTTATTAGACATGTTTTGATCTGAATTTCCATTGGGTTGTTCAACTTGAATATTAAAGTTTTGCATGCCATTAGAAAGAAGGAGAGGTGTATTTAAGGTAAAGCTTTCACTGTTTTCACTTGCTAGTGTACCAGTCCAAGTTTCATTGTGCACCAATGTCCCATCTTTATAAACATTGACGATAAGACTATTTAAAGTAGTAGTTCCGAAATTATAAATGGTAACAACTGGATTTAAAGTATTATCGCAATTATCGTTGATACTAAAATTAATATCATACAAACAAATATCTCTATTGAAATTTGGAGTGTGCGCACAAGCGGCTGAATTATCCCTCAAATTAGGACGTACTGCATCTATGTATGTACGCATTCTTGTTTTTTGACCTTCTGTAAAACAATCCCAACATGAACCTGTATAATCCATGTAATTATTAAGATGATCTGGCTGATCGCCCATACCTCCCATTGCAACGGGGCGGTACGGATTATTGGTACTAGTATCATCTTCGTCTGCTGTACACTCGTTTCCTGGCGTATCACATGGCGTACCTGTAAAACCAGAATTTAATTTTGGAGGTGTATCGCAAACACCATCGCCATCAGATAGGCAATCGCTATTCGTACATCCACCGTTTGGAGTAAATGTATGTGCCAAGCTGAAATAATGACCCCATTCATGTGCTAAAAGTCCTGTATTATAACCATTTGCCCAAAACACAGTGTAGTCATTACTTCCACCTGAATAATACCCGAAAATTCCATTTCCTATATCCGCCGCAATAAATAAATTCATATACTTATCTGTATCCCATTCTAAGCTATTAAGGTAAGCACTCGACGGGTTTTGAGTGTTGATGGGATCGATATATCGTACAATTCCAGAAGTATAGTTACCATTTGGATCCTCTTTCGCAAAACAAAATTCAAGTTCTGTATCGGCACCATAAAACGGATTTGTATATGTATTAGCACCACTATGCGTATGTCGAAATCGCTGTGTAGCTATATTGATAGAATTGATTAAATACGCATCAGTTGGATTGGCATCGGTTCCTTGGGGTTCACCTGAATGGATCACATGTATCACCAAAGGAAGAGTATATACAACAGATTTTTTTTCTGAGAGTTGATCCGTAACATTTCGTTCAACTTCTTCTCGATAGCGTTTTAGAAAGGCCTCGTGTTTGGCGGCGTAATCAGCATCTTGTTGTAATAATTCTTGGTGCATTCTATCCGAGGGACAGTCCTTCATATAATCTTCAGCTTCTTGAGCATACGAAGATGGAGTGGTGAACAGTAAAATAATGAGAATGGAAAGCGGTAAGTTGTTGATTTTCATAAATATATAGTTTTTGGTTATTAAAAATCTAAAATAACTATATCCCCTGAAAAATCTACTTTTTTCTATCTAAAAATATATACAATAAAATTCATATCAGTTGATTGATCTAATTTTAAAAAAACTACTCAAAAAATACGGTCATTTCATCCAATCCTTTCCGAGTTAAATCTGGTACTTCAACATTTGCAACAGGATACCCAACAGGAATCAGTAAGAACGGACGCTCGTTTTCAGGACGTTTTAGTATTTTTTGAAGAAAATTCATGGGGCTAGGGGTGTGCGTCAACGTCACCAAACCTGCTTGATGAATGGCCGTCAATAAAAATCCAGTTGCTAAACCAACAGATTCGTTGACATAATAGTTCTTTTTCTTTTCCCCATTTTCAATATCATAGGCTTTCTTAAAAACTATAATTAACCACGGTGCAATCGTCAAAAAAGGCTTATGCCAATCTGTTCCAAATTGCGCTAGATCATCTAACCAATCATCAGACATGCGTCCATGATAGTTCGTGTATTCTTCTTCCTCTGCTGCTTTTCGAATTTCTGCTTTGATCGTTGGACTAGAAACGGCACAAAACGTCCAAGGTTGTTTATGCGCACCTGATGGCGCAGAAGATGCTGTCAGAATCAAGTTTTCAATTAATGTTTTTGAAACAGGACGATCCGAAAACTCTCGAATCGAACGGCGTTGATCCATATATTCATAATAGGCTCTCGCTCGTGCTTCTGATTCTTCTTTTGAAAATTGTTGACCTTTGTATGGTATAAAATTTTCTTTCATAGAAAATAGTATTTGAACAGACTAAATTTTATAAATCACCCAATTGTGGACGCAAAACAATATCTTCAATGACAGCCGAGGGACTCATTTTGGTAGCAGCCATCACTGCAATAGCAATGTCTTTGGCTTGCATTAGACGATCTTCCGGAAGTTCTACTCCTGCCCAAGAATTGGACCAAGTGGCTCCAGGCATGATTGAGGTGACTTTTATGCCTTTATCCTTCATTTCTTCTCGTAAAACTTTTGAAAAACCAAGTAAGGCAAATTTAGAAATAGAGTAAGAACCTCCGTTTGGATATGCAATTAAACTTGCCACTGAACACATATTGAAAACATGACCGTTTTTCTGTTCCATCATATTAGGAATCAATGCACGGGTCATATGGTAGGCGCTGTATAAATTCGTTTCAATTTGTTTTTCTAACAAGCCATCCTCTTCCTTATGAATCTCTCCAGGTAAAAATACGCCAGCATTATTGACTAAAACATCAACACCACCCCATTTTTCATTAATGGTTGCTGCAAAAGCCAATACTTCTTCTTTATTGCTCATATCAACTTCTTTAGTCAGAATATCAATAGAAGCGTCAATATCCTTTAATTTTTGGCGTGCATCTTCCAGATCAGAAGTTGTCCTTGCACATAGGGCAATATCATATCCAGCACTTGCAAACTCCTGAGCAATAGCCCATCCAATTCCTTTTGTTCCTCCTGTAATAACTATTCGCATACTATTGTGTTAATAGATTTAAGTGATGAAGTAGTCTTTCCTTTGATATTTGGTCAGCAACCGCCTTAATAGTTCATCAAAAAAATACTCATAATTTTCTTAAAATCAATTAATTGCATTTTTTATAACGAACGATATTGTTGAACAAGTAAATAACTAAAGGGTACTAATTCCGATTTTTCGTCAAAATTAAGCTATTTTTGGCAGTAAATTACTAGCAACTTATGAATTTCAATTTCTTACAGCATTTTGGTAGGTATATCCTTTTTATGAGGACCGTTTTTTCTCGTCCAGAGAAACTATCTATGTATTATAAAGAGACGATGCGACAAATGAACGATATTGGTATCGGTTCACTTACTATTGTTGTACTAATTTCTTTGTCCATTGGTGCTGTAACAGCCGTACAATTTGCTTATCAGCTGGGAAGTAGTTTAGTTCCTCGCTATTATATTGGTTATGTAGTTAGAGACATAACCATTATTGAGTTAGCTCCAATGTTGACCTGTTTGGTGTTGGCGGGCAAGGTGGGCTCAAACATGGCGGCGGAGATTGGAGGAATGCGGCAAAAAGAACATATAGATGCCATGGAGATCATGGGTGTCAACACAGCAGCTTACTTAATTTTACCAAAAATTATAGCCGCACTTTTTGTTATTCCGATGTTGGTTTCTATATCTGCTTTTGTTGGAATTTTGGGAGGTTACTTGTCTTCTGTCCCAACAGGTCTGATGACAGGAGAAGAGTATATTTTAGGTATTCGATCCTTTTTTGATCCCTACAATATTTTTATGATGTTTGTAAAAGGGACGGTTTTCGCTTTTGTATTAACCACTGTTTCTTGCTATCAAGGATATTTTGTAAAAGGTGGAAGTATTGAATTGGGTCAGGCGAGTACAAGAGCTGTTGTATATAGTGACATCTTGATTTTATTATTTGACTATCTAATTGCAGTCGTTTTGACTATGTAATGTTGAGTATTAAAAATTAGAAACAATGATTAGAATAGAAAATATAAGAAAATCGTTTGATGAGGTAGAAGTATTGAAAGGCATTTCGACGACTTTTCATAAAGGAAAGACGAATCTTATCATTGGACGAAGTGGTGCGGGGAAAACAGTTTTGTTAAAACTTTTGGTAGGTTTGTTGACTCCGACAAGTGGAAATATCTGGTATGGAGATGTAAATTTTTGTAATTTAAGTAAAGAAGAAGTTCGAGCTATTCGAATGGAAGTTGGAATGTTGTTTCAAGGGTCTGCGCTTTTTGATTCAATGACAGTCGAAGAAAATATTCGTTTTCCATTAGATATGTTTACCAATAGAACGGCTAAAGAAAAACTGGATCGAGTCAATTATTGTTTAGATCGGGTGGCTTTAAATGGTTCTAATGATAAATATCCATCAGAAGTAAGTGGAGGTATGCAAAAGCGGGTTGGAATTGCCCGTTCGATTGTACTAGAACCCAAGTATCTTTTTTGTGATGAACCCAATTCAGGACTTGATCCCAAAACATCTATCGTTATTGATGAATTAATCCGATCAATCACAGTTGAGCATCAGATTACAACCGTTATCAATACCCATGATATGAACTCGGTAATGGAAATTGGTGATAACATCGCACTTTTATACAATGGTGAATTAGCTTGGGAAGGTAATAAAAATGAAGTTTTTGAAAGTGATAATGACCTGTTACAAGATTTTATTTTTGCTTCTCCATTTTTAAAACGATTGCGAAATGCTGCCGTCAAGAACGGATCAATATAAATGACTCAAAATCAGAATTATGAGAAATTTCAAGTTTCAATACCTAAATCAAACCTTTTTAATTGTTGTAATTTGTAGCCTTTTTTCCTGCGCTCCTGTCATTCAATATTTAGGAGATTCTTATCCTGCAACTACTAATATTGATGTTTATTATGATGAAAATGACGTAGAAAGAGATTACACCACTATCGGCAGAATGACCAATCGAAAGGCAGAGGGGTATCGAATAGAAAGAATCCAAGAATCCATGATTGAAACAGCCAAAGAAAAAGGTGGAGATGCGATTATTTTTTTGGATAGTAGTTCACATTCCACACTGCCCGATGACATATCTGGAATTCCTGGCAATATCATATCCGTAACGGCTAAAGTTATCCGTTACAAATAATCATTTAATATAAATAATACCGCCTATTTCCTTTTCATATTTACCAATTTTGCATCAGGTGCATTAGGTCGTACTACATTTTTAACAAAAGCCTTGGCGTTTTTCTTTGAATTGAACTGGTCGCCAATGATGTAGTAGGCCACTTTACCATTTTTGAATTTTTTGTAATGAATATTTCCAAAATAATTAAATAAAGGATGATCCCTTCTAAGTGGCACATCTGCTACGGTCAACTCAATTAAAAGTCCTTGATAGGTTGGTGCCAGTTGCTTAAAGTGACGAAAATAATAAGCAGATTTTTTTTCTGGAGTAGTAGGTTTCCTATCTTTTTTTACCTTTTTTTCACCTACCATAGCCAAGAAATGAGGCTCGCTTTGAGCAAATACATTTGATATTCCTGTCAATGCAAGTATAAATAAAACAACTAAAATGGATCGGTAATTGGTATTTGATAACTTCATAAAATAAGGGAATAAGCCCAACAGTACAACCGTTGGATTATGGTTATTTAAAATAAAGTCTAATAGTTCATCCCGAATACTCGGAGTGATAAGAATATCCATTTATACAGGTATTTGAAACCCATAATGAATACTCCCAAAGGAGGCAAAAAAATAAATAAGATGCTCAAAGAGCAGGAATAGGAAATAAGACTTCGTATAATGATAATTTATATACGAATAAATGGATTGATTTGTTTCTTTTTAAATTCGGTTAATTTACACCCAAAACGGAGTAACTAGAAGAGGGTTGACTGTTTCCAGATGAACTAGGCATAGAATCTACATCCGATTTACGTTGTTGAGTAACAACTTCGGTAGTATTGGAATCATTTTTGGGTATATTGCTATCAGAATCAGAAGCGGTTTCTTCATCTTGGCGTTCAGTTGCTCCCCAAAACATGGTGAAAAAAATAATTCCTGTCATGACAAAAGTAAATAGTAAAATGTGCTGCATGTGTGATATGTTTACGGAATTAGAATAATCTCTTAATTAGCTATTAGCAAAGTCATTATTAGTATACGTTTAATAAAAAAGAGCATACTGATCGATCAATAACTGATAGCTTCCACGTTGCTTTGCAACTTGGATTTGGTACTATTATACATTCTTAGTTCTGTAATTTGAACAATGTTAATACAATAAATGTAGACCAGTATGGTCAACGTTTAAATCAACAGTCTGAGGGAGGTGTAACTCAAGCAATATTACAGAAGTAATGGATGTCCAATTGTAGAAAATAATATTCTACATATGTACCTTTTCTGAATAGTTGAGTTGTTAATGGTTTTCTTTGTGGAGGAAGCATATAGTTGTGTGAAAATGACAACCTAAAAGCTTCTTCGTCTGTTTTGTTCTTATTAATTATATTGCAAAAATCTATATATTTTTTCGATTTTGAAATATCTGTTTCATAAAACTGTGACGATATTTACTAATTTAGAATAAAAAGGTATAATTTTTTTCTTGGAATATAGTAATATATTGACGTCGGTTTTTTACTTATATATTTCTATATTTGTTACATAACAATTTGTATACGAGTTTTTTGAGGTAATTCTATTTTATACTTTTTTATGAAAAAACTTAATTTCGTGACTCAAAAAATATTCGTTTTTTAGTTTGGTTTGATTTTTGGTGTTAGTGGCGATTACTGAATAAATAGCTAATGTTTACAAGTGTTGTGACATATTTTGGATAAAATTTAAAAAAAGATAAAAAATTGGAGTCCCTATTTGTCCATTGCTGAAATTGGTGTATATTTGACCGCTACAAACAGCTTCTGCCCAGGTGCTGGAATTGGTAGACAGGCATGTTTGAGGGACATGTGTCCGTAAGGGCGTGCGGGTTCGACTCCCGCTCTGGGCACTAGACTTGGTTTTTCCAAGTCTTTTTTATTTTTAACCGATATACTATTAAATATGAGCATTTCAAAATACATCTTTATTCTTTTACTCGCCTTTAGTTTGGGAATAATCGCTTGTTCTAATACAGCAACATCTGAAAAAACGAATACAACAACTGCAAAAAGTACAGCTTCTGCTCCTGTAAAGAAATCTGCACCAAAGAAGGCTAATACGAAGCCTAAGCAACCCTTATCTGATCGAGGAATAGATTTAATATTAAAAACATCAAAAGCAACAAAAGGTACAGAAACTTGCGTAGACATAGTGGTAAAACAGTTTACAGATGTTGTTTCTATGCAATATAGTCTCAATTGGAATCCAAAAGAATTGAGTTATAAAACAGTAAAAGGATTCAATTTAAAAGATTTATCAAAGGGGAACTTTGGTGCGAATCGAACGAATGAGGGTAAATTATCTTTCTCTTGGTTCGATCAAGCGATTCAAGGTATTACCGTAGCTGACAATACATCGATATATCAGGTTTGTTTCGATGCAATAGGTAATAGCGGTGATAAATCAAAAGTACTGATTACAGAAGATCCTGTCATTGTAGAAATTACTGGAAAAGGAGGTACATTTTTAAAGTTATTCACAGAAACAGCCTACGTAGACATTCAATAAAAAAATCATTGAGCCATAAAAAAAGAGAATCACAAACATGATTCTCTTTTTTTATGTTTTTCTAATTCTCCTTTCTGAAAAAAGAAGTATAAGGTCTAAATATTTTACCAAACACAACCTGCTGAATGAGATAGGCGTCGTCATCTTGATTTTGAACAATAAAACGTTCCACTTTTTCATTTTTTATAATCATATTATTGCTATCTCGTTTCATCAAAGGAAAAACCCGGATCATCTTATTTTCTCCCTTACTATTAGTCAATGATACAACACTGAAAGGTGTTTGAGCAGCTATTGAATCTACCTGAGGATTATCATTCTCAAACCCTTCCGCACCCAATCGAGTAAACCCATCTAAGTATATTTCTACTAAATCTTGATTGACAGGAGCAGTAATGGCGGGTGTTTCTTTATAGAGTGGTTCTACATCAAATCCATCATTTGACCGTTTAATTTTAAAAGATTGCTTTTGTTGTTCAGGATAATCGACCGATAATTCAGTAATGGTTTCGTGTGTCTCTGCAAACACTGTTTTATCTCTCCATTTGTCGTCACCAAAGAAAAAGCGACCCCGAATACTTCCTTCCCAAGCGGGAAGATACATGACGTGAGGTGTTTCTCCCCCTTCTAGCATCATATATGTACCACGTTCATCAGGTGTTGTTCCACCGACATACATGGTTCTAATATTTTCATTTTTTTCGTTGTAAACTTCTACTTTCACACCCTGCGAAGCCATATATTTTACAGCATGTGGAATAGCTGCTTTTGGTGCTCGATATTTTAAACGAACTCTTTTTAGAACATCCAAAACTAGGTCTACTGCATTTGGGCGAGCCACATATTTATCATTGTAAATCCAGTGATTGCCGTTTCGTTCAATTGTCACAGTCTGTCCATCTCTATCTGCAATAAATACTTTGTGTACTTGATCTAAATCGTCTATCGCCATATAATAGTCGTTGAGTTCCGTTAATGTCGTTTTTGGAGTATCGTTTTGTGTATACCACCACACTCCACCACCTAAAACGACAAAGAGTACTAATAATATCAGCGTTGTTTTATTCATAATTTTCCTTTTCTTTTTAAATATATTAACTTGCAAATCGCTTTTTTCTTATGAAATTATAGAGCAAACCGAAACCAATCAAAAATAAAATTGGAATTAAAAGGTTAATTAACTGCCATTTCGTTTGTTCTGCTTTGGCTTTAGCTACGTTTAGTAATCTCAATTTTACATCTTTAGAACGAGCCTCAATAATACCTCGATCATCAATCATATTTTCAATTGTATTGATTAAAAAAGCCTTATTTGCAAAAGTATACCCCGAATATCGGTCAAATCCTAAAGGTTTAATGTCCTCAGTTTCTGGATTAATCAGGTTTTTAATAATATCTCCATCCGAAACCACTAACATTTTAGTGGGTTCACTTTGAGCCTTATACGGTTGATTGATTTGCTGTAAAGTGGCGTTCATCTCCTGTGAAACCCTGTTTTCGTATAAAGAAGGGAATATTCCTTCCAATAATACAGCAAAAGGAATATCTTTTTTATCAAATTTGGAAGGATCAGGTGCATATCTTAAAATTTCAAAATTGAGTCGAACAGGAGAAAATTGCTCTCTAGCATTGTCGGAAGAATGTAATAAGACAGTTTTCTGAATAGGTGTCTTAGTTTTGATTGTATCTATACGACTTGGAAATAATAGATTGATAGCATCCATGTTTTTTACAATTGGATGTTTGGAATCGGGTGTAACCACAGGGTGATAATACCAATCGAACAAATCTTGTGTGCCTTTTGCGTCAACAATCAATGGAATTTTTGAACACTGTAAATCCAATACTAAATTTGGTTGAATACGAGCGCCATATTTGAATAATTGATCTTCCAAGTTTAGTTCGTAATCCATCGGAACAAAATTAGGGCGACCATATAAACTATCTAAGTTCACTTGTAAATTATCAATTAACCAAATCACATTTCCACCATTCATCACATATTGGTCAATCTGAAATTTATCTTTTTCACTAAACGCTTGCTGTGGTTTAGCAACAATCAAGACTTTTACTTCTTGAGGAATTGCGTAGGTGCTATCCAAGCTAAAAGTTCCAACATCATAATAGGAGCGAAGCGTTTGCCGAATATCACGTGTTTGTAATTCTGTCAACTCTCCATGTCCCGTCGTAAAGGCGATAATAGGTTTACGAGGATTTTTGAGTTTTTGAATAGCATTGGCGAAATTAAATTCGAGCAAACTAATAGAATTATTAATAATTTGATCGCTCAACACACCACCCTCTTTATCAACTAGATTTAAGGGAATGCTTCTGCCTTTATAAGTAAGTATGGCATACGTATATACCAGTATTTCGCGTGCGTCGCCTGTACCTTTTATCCGAATGTTTTTGGGCAAAATCCCATCTTTTCCGAGTTCGGTTCGTCTAGCGTTGATTTCTTCTATCGTACCTGTACTTGGATCGACAAATTCATATTCAATATAGCCAGAGTATGACCTAAAATCGTCGAGCATTTCTTTCGTAGCCGTTTGAAGTCTCTTAATGCCAGCAGGCAAATCTCCATCTAGTAAGACTTTTATAAAAACAACATCGTCTGTTTCTTCCAGTAATTGTCGAGTCGGCTCAGTTAAGGTAAATCGCTTTTCCTCCGTTAAATCAAACTTGGCGAAAAAAAAATTACCTAGAATATTGAGAAAAACGATAATCCCAATAAAAAGCAATAACTGTATAATAGATTGATTCCGTTTACTACTCATGGTTGAAAGGCTTATACGTAAGCTAATTAGCACATACTTAATTCTAACAAAAAGCTATTTGATTTTATTGCAGCACACAAAAATAAAGATTATAAATATACTTAGAGTGCTTTCGATTACTTTTCTTTATTTCAGTTTATGTGATTAAAAAATTGAAAGGTAAAATAATGAATTTGCATGTTGTTTAATTATAAATTTACTCATTTCAATGTTAGTTTACAATGTCATTAAATGCGATAAATATGGTTTTATTATCTGGAATTTGGCACAACTTTAGATATAATCAACATAAAAACTACGTATATATAAATATAGGTAGGTGTCACAACAAGTAATTAATAGATTGCAATTATAATTCTTTATCTCTCCTTGTCAATAGTACAAAGTATTTATTAAGTATGCTTTGACGATTATCTATTGCTTCTATTCTTTATTATTCTTATAGAAAATAATAGATAAATGAAAATCATGTTGAAAAAAAGTAACTCAAACCTAAATTCTAGAAGTCAATCATTAAGTCATATTTTGAAAATCAAGTTAGGATTCAGATTAAGTTTCTTGTACGTGCTTTTGATTATTCCGTCCATATTATTTTCAAATACTAACCCTACTACTAACAATAAAACTAAAAAAGTTACAATTGATGATTTTAATGAATCATTTTTGGTACGCGCTTTGGTTTCTAGTCTTGCTTCTGACA
>JAHDFQ010000113.1:4098-16598 GCA_020628085.1 Saprospiraceae bacterium | reverse complement strand
TAATAGGTTATCATAGAACATTTGAGATGTTCTACATAAAAGAGTGGAATTTATATTTAAAACTAATAATAAATTTGCAAAAAACGAATAGTTACGTTCATTTTTTGGTGTTAAACCCCATAAAAAAATCCTTTCCTAGATTCATGATAATTGAACCTAAAAAAGGACTTTATAGTTTAGATGAATTATATTTTATTGATTATCTGATTCCGATTGAATATTGACTCCGCCGCCACCAGAATTACAGCCATCAATAAAGGCATTAAAGGTAGCACCTAAAACTACTTCAAAACCAACGTTCATATTGATTTCTATCGCTGAATCATAATCCACTCGTGCAGTCGCATCTATAATTTGAGTAGAAGTGATGATACCGTTTGTTTCATAATCGTAAATACCTGATTCAGTGCCACTAAGATTATGGTTTGGTGCACAAGGAACAATGTAAATAATGTTTTGAGTATGAGACAATATATTTCCACAAGCATCTGTACCCGTCCATTCGTATTGTACTAAACCGGTACAACCATTTGAGTTATCGTTTACTGTACCAGCTATTTGTCCTCTATTTTGACATCCACCCGATAGTCCATTATCATATATTAGTGGAACCAAGGGAGGAAGCGGATCGCCGCATATTAAGGTAATATTAGCTGGTGGGTTTACAAAAGTAGCAGCAGGAGTTGGATCTACGAGGATTGCTTGTTGGAATTGTGCGAAATTTCCACAAATATCTTCATATTCATACACTCTTAGTAATGTACCTCCATTACAATTATACGAGCCTGTTTCAGTAGGCATGATTGTACCAGTTCCATCACAGTTATCTGTCCAAGTGACAGGTTGAAATAGTGGTATATTAGCACAATCTGTCATTACTAAACCAGAGGGAAGATTCATAAATGTCGCAGGTTCAAAATCTTGTGCGGAGATACTAGTACAAGTTATATCACAATCATTACCAACGCCTCCACACGCAAACGATGAAATATTAGAACCCGTACTTGGAAGCATTCCATCACAGTAATTATAAGAACATACTTCATAATTTGCACAATCCATCCCTAATGTGAATGTACCACTACCTCCAACAATTATATCAACAATTGTCCCGCTTGCATCTGTCAACAAAATAGCTTGGTCACTCGTTGTACTAAAGCCAGAAGCTGTAGCAGTAAATGAACCTCCAGGACAGAGCGATGCGGGATTTGCGGTAATTGTACCTGCCAATGGAGCACAACATGATTGAATATTTAACGGTACAGCAGACACCATACCACAGGCAGGATCAACACCACAATTAGCATCAACAACATTCATATTTGTATTAAATGGAGGAAAAGGTAAACCACAGCTATTAACTCCATCAGTATTATAACTATAAACTAAATAATCTCCTGCTGGTTGAGGGGAAAAACTTCCAGAATTACCATTTAAAGTTTCTATAATATTTCCAGCTAAATCGGTTAATACTAAATATTGTGCATAGACAGCATCCATATTATTACCTGTTACAGATACAGGTATGGCATCACCTGTACAAACGCTTGTAGCACTTACTGTACCAGCCATGGCATCACAGCAATCTTCAACTATAATATCAACACAATTAGAATTCAGACAGCTAGAAATATTTGTCGTCGTCACACAATAAGTGCTTGTCATATTTGGAAAGACTACAATACTAGAACCACTATCACCGTTACTCCATTGATAAGCATCACAACCACTTCCTGCATTTAAGGTCACTACATCACCTGGACAAACAGGACCAATAGCTGTGGTGGGCAGTTGAATCCCAATATCGTTAAACAGAATAGGAAAAGTAAGATCAAATATACATCCAGCAGGTTGATTCCAGTCACCTGTTTCACCATCATCAGTCAAAGTAAAAGTCATTGCCTCAAGAATATCTCCATTCCCAGATGGACAATACTCTAAAGAAAAAACAAATGATCCACAATCGGTTGTACAATCAACTCCATAATTATCGGCAGGGTTTCCTGGCGTTGCTCCTCCACAACAACTAGAAGTTGTTGCTGTACCATCAAAATAATACCCACTATCATAAGCTGCTCCAGAGCAACAACCCACTATACTATTTTGATATATCCATCCAGCCCCAGGATTATTCCCTTGACTAACAGACCAACCAGGGGAAGATTGGAAGGATACACCATGTATCCAATTGACATTTACTCCTTGATCCCAGTCAAAGTCAAGTGTCAAGTCAAATGAAACTGTCCCACAAGCTGTAGCTGTTACTTCTAAGAGATTTCCTATGCCTAAACCTCCAGCACTGACATTTCCCGTTATAGTCGAACTACCACTATCTATAGTAGCTCCTTGAACATTACTAATCATTGCAGTAACTCCACAGACTTCACAGAGATTTGAACCTGTACATTGTGCAACCATCAAATAGCCTGAAAGTAAAAAAGAAAAGATAAAAAATAGCTCAATATAAATTTTAGAATAGGTTGACATCATTTTTTGTTTGAGTGTGAATAAAATGTTTAGTTAATCACCTTAAATATACAGCAAATTCGTTGGAATCTTGAATTTTCACGTCGATATGTTCTTTTAAAGTAGTAGCCAAGGTCATTCCCATATAGTCTACCTTTATGGGGAAAGATTTGTGTTTACGATCTACTAAGACGGCTACTTCTATTTTGGAAGGAATAATATCCATGAGCGGTTTAGTAGCATAGAAAATAGTACGTCCTGTATTGGCAACGTCATCTACAATGATAATGGTTTTTCCTTCAATCTTTTCCAAAGGCATTTCTATATGAATGTCTGATTGAGTTGGATTGGCTGGGTTGATTTGAATGCGAGTTAGAGTAATCGACTTTGCTGATAAGACTAGTAAATGTTCCAACAATAGTCGAGCAAATACCATCCCATTATTATTGATACCAGCAAGAATAATCTCTTCTGCATTAATATTTTGCTCTAGTATTTCTATAGATAAACGCTGTATCTTTTGTTTGATTTGACGGTCGTTGAGTATTTGCATTTTATTGTTTTAATCAAATATGATAATATTCATAAAAATACAAAAGCACACAAAAGATTGGTAATAAAAGACTAAAGAACTTAGAATAAACAAAGAACGCTCAGGAAAATTAATTCCTGAGCGTTCGCTTAATGACTTATCAATCTAGAAGACTTTTCTTACTAAATCGATTCCAATTCTATTCTTTAAATTACTCCTCTTCTTGCTGAATAACATCAGGAGTATTTTTATTTTCTTTCGTATCAGTTGAACCTTCTTCATCAGCATTCAACCCATTAACAGTATTATCTTCATCGTCTTGAATCATGGCACCACCACAACCATCAATGAAAGCATGAAACTCAGCACCTAACTGAACTGTAAACCCTGGTAATAAATCGATATCTACACCAGCATCATAGTCAATGCCACTTGTACTTGCCAAAATTGTTTGATTTGAAGTAATGTTTATGTTCACCTCTGTATCATCGGTAGTCTGTGTATTAGAGTTTGATCCATTATTGAAACCTGTTAGTACAACATTATTAGGACAATTTGTATTTTGATAACAAATATTTTGCACATAACTTACTCCTGTTCCACAGGCATCTGTAGTACTCCAAGTTACAACTCGACAACCTGTACAAGTTGCTGTATTTAAACCAGAATCATCAACCATTGGTGCAATAGGTCCACCAGAGACTAGACAACGACCGGTTTGACCATTGGAATAATTTAGATTTGGATTTGATGGAAATGCTGCTCCACATGCAATGTTCATATCGGCAGGTGGAGACATAAATGCTGCTGCTGCAACACCTGTGAATGTAATTGTTTGATTACAAGTTGCTGTATTTCCACAGCCATCTGTTGCTACCCATGTTCTAACGAAAGAAGCATTTGATCCCATACAGTTAGTAGTACCACCAGTATATGTAATAGTTGTTGTACCTGTTCCACATCCACCTGAAGCAGTAGCCGTTCCAACACTTGGATTCGTACTAGGATTAGCGGAAGTACCACAAGTAAGAGTAGCTGCTGCTGGACATGTAATGGTCAAAGGAGTTACAGTATTATCCAACGTGATATTTTGTGTACAAATAGTAGTTGCAGTATTTCCACAAGCATCCATAATTGACCAAGTTCGAACAATCGTTGTTCCACAAGCACCTGACCCTGAATCACTATAGCTCATCATAGCAGAACTACAACTTTCTGTCGCTGTTGGACTACCAGTATTGGAAGGTAATGTATTTGCTCCACAATTAATCGTTACATCTGCTGGACAAGAGGTAACTACTGGAGGTGTATTATCTACAATATTGATTGTCTGTGAACATGTAGCATTTGTATTTCCACAGTTATCCGTAAATGTCCAAGTACGTGTTATTGTACTTTCACCTGAGCATGTACCAATCGAAGTAACATCATTCATTGTTGAAGAGAGTCCTCCTGTATTACAATTGGTAGTTGCTGATGGCATACCTGTTGCACTAGGAGCTGTTGACATTCCACATTCAACCGTTAAATTTGCTGGACAAGAAGTAATAATGATACCAGTTGGTGTTCCTACAGTAATATTTTGATTATAAAATGCTGTATTTCCACAGCCATCTGTAATTACAAATGTTCTTATAAATGTTGTATTACAAGTAGCTGGAGCAGAATCAGATTCTACTACAGAAACAGGTTCACTACAATTATCTGTTACAGAAGGAGTTCCCGTATTAGAAGAAGCAGGATTATCTGTACATGTTATTGTGATATCAACTGGTGTGGATGTAAATGTAGGTGGAATATTATCAATATAATTAATAGTTTGATCACATGTTACCATATTTCCACATTCATCTGTTGCAGTCCAAGTTCTAACAAAAGAAAAATCACTTATACATGATCCTGAAACAGGAGCACTATCTAAATAAGTTATTGCAGCATTTGTTGGAGCAGCGTTACCACCGTAATTGAATATGGCTGTACAGTTGTCACTAGCTGAAGCAATTCCAACTGAAGGATTTACACTAGGATTTGAAGAATCACCACAACTAAAAGTTACATCACTAGGACATGACGTAAAAACTGGCAAAGTATTATCATCAATGGTTATAATCTGATTACATACATCAGAATTTCCACAGGCATCTGTAGCCATCCATTGTCTGGTTATAGTGTAGTTACAATCATTAACACCAGTTGATGTATTAGAAACATCCATCCAAACAATATTAATATTAGGATCACAATCCATAGCTGTTGCCATTCCCAAAGCAGTATTCATCATAGGATCTGTCGAATCAGTACATTCAATTGTAACATTAGCTGGACACATTATTGTAGGGGCAGTATTATCTGTATATATTATTTTTTGAGTACAAGTAGCAGTATTTCCACATTCATCTGTTGCAGTCCAAGTTCTAATCACTTCTACATTATTTGCACCTGTGCCTGAACAAGTTGATGCACCATCCATGTATGTTATGGATGAAGGAGTAGCGGCTGTTGTACCAGAATATGTGAATGCAGAAGTACAGTTATCAGTTGCACTGGCAATACCTAAAGATGTATTATTTGATGGATCAAAGTCCATAGCTGTTGGACAAGTAGAACTTATAGTTGCATCAGCTGGACACGTTATTGTAGGTACTGTAGAATCATCTCTTGTAATAGTTTGTGTACTTGTCGCAAATTGACCACAGGCATCTTCGGCTCTCCATGTCCGTATAAATGTTCCACAGTTTGTTGAGTTTGAATCTGTATAAGTTATAGTATTAGCAGAAGGCATTGCATTTCCAGCATACATTAAACTTCCACAATCGTCTGTTCCTGTTGCTTGACCAACTGCTGAGTTCACCGAAGGATCTGTACTAAAACTACAACTTATGGTTACATCTGCTACAGTTGATATTGTAGGTATCATATTATCTTGAACTGTAATCATCTGTGTTTGAGTAGCTGAATTACCACAATCATCTGTTGCTATAAATGTTCTAGTAATTATATTTGCAGGACATGATCCAGTTCCAGTAGAATTTACATCGGAAAAACTCAATGCTACATTTGTACAAAAATCTGTTGCAGTAGGTTGACCCGTACCTGTTGAGTTAGGTACAGTAGACATACCACAAGAAACAGTTACATCAGCTGGGAAAGTTGCCATATCAAAGGAAGGAGGTGTATTGTCTTCTACAGATAACACTTGTCTATCTAAGCCTGCTGCACTACCATCATAAATAACCATATTACCACAATCATCTGAAATTCTCCACTGTCTATAGACAACAAATGGATTACATGGAGTTCCAAACATTGGTGTTGGATAGGTGTGAGAGACAGCCGATGCATCTTGATAAGCAGTAAAAGGAGCACCTCCAGTGGCAGTCGTATAATCTTCAAATTCATACAATACGCCAGAACCTAAACAATTATCTGAAGCAACAGGTATACCAACACTTCCTACTGAAAATGAAGCTCCACATGAAACAGTAGCATCTGGTGGGAATGAAGAAATAGTTGGTGCTACAACATCAATTACGGTTATCATTTGTGTACCTAAATTAGCAGAATTACCACAAGCGTCAGAAGCCATCCAATTTCTCATAGTGGTATAATTTCCACATGCCCCTGATGGAATAGTACTAGAATCAGAATAGGTAACGGTAACTGGTGATGAAGGATTACAACATGCCGCATCGGCTGCAGTTGGTGCAGCACCAGTTATCATTAAATCATTAGGATTATCTGAACAGGAAATAGTAATATCAGCAGGTATTGTTCCTGTAAGTGCTGGGGGTAAATTATCATTCACAAAAATTTGCTGTAAATGTGTAGCAGCGTTTCCACAATCATCTGTTACCATCCAAGTACGATTAATTACATTAATCAAAGGACAAGTTCCTGTCATTACAACATCAGAATAGGTAATATCACCAACTTGAGAAAAATCCATATCACAACCATCTGAAATACTTCCCATTGTTGCTGAAGCATTATAACCTGTATTAAAAGGTAATTTATCCGAAGGATTTGTAGGGCAGTTAATTGTAACATCATTTGGCCAAACACCAACAGTAGGTGCAGTATTATCTACAAAAGTAATATTTTGAACATATGGTGTAGATTGATTACCGCAAGCGTCAACAGCTCTCCAAGTACGAACTAATGTAAAATCATAATCTGAACATTGTCCCGATGGACTCATAGCTGGAGGTTGATTAGTAGAAGCGGTAAAATCATCCGTTCTTGTAACAGTTGGAGTAACACATCCATCTGTCGCAGTTGGTGCTGCCCCAGTGATCGTTAAATCATTATAATTACCATTTAAATAATCTTCACAGCCTAGTGTAATATCAGCTGGAAATGAAGCTGAATCTAATACTGGATTATTAGTATCTGTTGAACTAATTGTTTGTGTAAATGTAACATTTGATCCACAGGCATTTGTTGCAGACCATGTTCTTGTAGTTGTCGTCGTACAACCTGACATAGAAACAACGTCTGTATAAGCTGGCGTATCAAAACTCACCCCACATTGTAAAGTAGGCATGCCCAGTGTTGTGTTCACATTTGGGTCAGTTGAAGCATTACAACCAATCGTTATATCTAAACTACCAGCTGCATTTGTGAATGAATTTGGAGTTCCATTATCTCGAATAGTAAAAGTGTGCATTATAGTACTAGAATTCCCACAAGCATCGGTTACTGTGAAGATCCTATCGATAGTCGCTACATCACAAGTCCCGGGGGGAATTGAAGTAATGATATCGAAATAAGTTACATTTATTCCCAAAGCAGTATAATTACTAGTGCCATCACAATTATCTGAGACACCAGGAAAATCAGATGCCATAGTTGGTGCTGTCGAAGCTGCACAACCAAGAACAGTTGGTGTTGTTGGTGCTGTTAACACTGGTCCAGTTGTATCTTCTACAAAAATAGTCTGATTACAAGTACTAGAGTTTCCGCTTGCATCAGTTGCAGTAAATGTTCTAGTAATAGTATATGTATAATCGGTACAAGCACCTGTTGATGTTTGTGTGCTTACGTCTGCAAAAGTCACATTAGGTGCTGTATCACAATCATCTGAAACCATTACCATAGAAGTTGTGGAAGGAATAGTCATATCACACTCTATAGATATATCTGTAGGACAAGTGATTACTGGAGGTGTATTATCAGAACCTAAAGTAATAGTATGCGAACAAAATGAAACATTGCCACAATCATCTTGAGCTTGCCAGGTTCTTGTAAATGTACTACCTGGAGCATAAGGCCCTGCAGGACCATCCATGTAGTAAATCATTGCATCCATTCCAGCTACCATAGTTCCAGGAGTAAACGCAACTGCTGATCCTGGATTGCCAAAAGAAGCAGTACAATTATCCGTAGCCGTTGCCTGAGGTACACTAGGATTTGTGTATGGATCAAGATTAGCATTACAATTTAATAAAATATTAGACGGACATGAGATAACTGGGGCATAAGAGGGGTCATCATTTACATCATCATGTACCATATATTCAATCATTTCTGAATTTGAATTACCACAAGCGTCTTCAACAGTCCAAGTTACCATATATAAAATCTGAGTAAAATTTGACTTACATCCTGGATTAATTATATTTGAAGCAATAGGATCAGTTGTATAGGGAGGGGTTAATCCTGTAATATTGTACCCTGCTCCTGGCATATTTTTAATATCAATATTTGTGATATAAGGTACTATACCAGGAGAAGCTGTTTGATCACAATTATCTGTAATATTCGTAGGTCTTTCTAAACCTAAGGTATCAACAATACAATCACTCATTACATTCGCAACAGCAGGAACTGGAAATTGAGGTGGAGTACTATCATTTATCTCAATAGTTTGAGTACATGTATCCGAATCTCCGTTACAATCTATCACTACCCATGTCCTAGAAATAGTATAACTACCTCCACCCACAGTAGAAGTCATAGCACTACAAGACCCATTCACAACATCAGAATATGATAATGTTCCATTACCGGTAGGACTTCCCATATTGTTGCCAACGTAAGTTATAGTAGCACATGATTCTCCTGTAAATGTAGCATCACCACCATAATTGGGATTGCTTGGATCGTAAGTAGCGTCACCACAATTATCTGCTATCACAGTTTGAGTAGGACAAGATATAGAAATTTGGGTAAATCCATCTTGTATATTCACTAAAAAGGACATCAACAAGAGGGTACTGAACAAAAAACTGGTAAGTTTCCGTTTCATAATTGAGTAATTTTGTATGTTATTAATAAATAATTATTGTATAATTAATAGTAAAAAAATTGAGTGTGTATATTTGACACATTACAATTATTCATCATTTGATACGACAACACAAGTTATAGTGTTACCTTCAAATGTAAATCATTTGAAAAAAGTTGCTTTAAATTTTTCTCTCTAAGTGGTTACCTAAATAATGAATAAAAGTGCACCAAAAGCATGTGCGTGATTCATTAAAATAATTACTGCTAATTTGCTCCTTTTATATCTTTCTGTTAGAAAGATGACTGTTTTGTGGTTTCAGTTACGCTAAAGAAGTCTATATTTATTAGATAGGTTTTTTGTGGTCTTAACTCGTAACTCTTTTGTTATATCAATATACTTACATATCGAAATAAAAAGGGATTCTGTTGCTTTGCTTTTGTAAAAGTATATAAACTGATGCAATAAAAAAAACATTTAATATAAAAATACATGGTATTTTCTACTTTTATTTGTTATAACAAATAAAATTTACCTGTATTGATAGTTATTGAAATTTTATATGGTATACTAATTAGAATTGATATATATTACAGATTCTATTTAAAAAATAAGATCGGAATTTGACAATATAATATTGATCTATTTATATTTGATACGAATTTATTTCTAGCGAAATTTCGCTATCTTTACTCATTTGCAAGAAATATCTATTTATGATTCAGCAAATTATTTTTGCCCTTGTCTCTATCGGCGCTATTGCCTATGCAATTAAGCAGTTTTCTTCTATCAGACGAAATATCATGCTTGGTCAAGATGTAGAAATCGCCGGCGACACTGGGCAACGTATCCAAAATACTTTACTCATTGCTTTTGGTCAGAAAAAAATGTTCAAACGCATTATTCCTGCTATTTTACATTTGTTTGTATATGTAGCATTTTTGTTTACTCAAATTGAATTGATTGAAATTTTTGTAGACGGTATCTTCGGCGTACATCGCTTCTTCGCACCTTATCTTGGTAGTCTATACACATTTATTATTAGTTTTATAGAAATACTCTCGCTTGGTGCTTTTGTGGCAACCATTGCTTTTCTGGCTCGAAGAAATTTATTGAAACTACCTCGTTTTCACAAAAATGAAATGACAGGCTGGCCTCAATTAGATGGAAACCTTATTTTGTATTTTGAAATTATATTATTGATAGGTATTTTTTCTATGAATGGTGCTGATGTTGTACTGCAGTCTTTGGGTTCTGAATACTATCCGCAAACAGGCAACTTTGCTGTGAGTAGTTGGCTTGGGCCCGCACTATTTGGAGGTTTGGAAGAAAGTACCTTGATTGGTATCGAACGGTTCGGTTGGTGGTTACATATATTGATGGTATTTGTATTTTTAAATTATTTACCTTCATCGAAACACCTACATATATTGTTGGCTTTTCCAAATACGTATTTTGCGAAATTGACTCCTCCTGGAGAAATGGAAAATATGCCAACGATTATGAATGAAGTCAAAAGCATGATGGATCCAAATGCTGCCATGGATGATGTGCCAATGGATGAAGAATTGCCTGAATTTGGTGCAAAAGATGTATTTGATTTAGGCTGGACAGATGTACTAGCAGCCTATACCTGTACAGAATGTGGTCGTTGTACGGATGTATGTCCTGCGAATATTACTGGTAAAAAACTATCTCCAAGAAAAATCATGATGGACATTCGTGATCGTGCTACCGAAATTGGTCAAAATCTTGATTCGGGTGATTTGAAATGGGTCAAAGAGGAGTTACGTGCCGAGGCAACAACGTTAACTAAAGAAAATTACGACGATGGGAAATCTTTGTTTGATTATATAACCAGAGAAGAAATTCATGCCTGTACGACTTGTAATGCTTGTGTGGAAGCCTGTCCAATATTGATTCGTCCGCTTGATCCTATTTTGAAACTTCGACGTTACGAAATCCTAACAGAATCGGCAGGACCGGGTGACTGGTTGCCGATGTTTAATTCAATAGAAAATACGGGTGCAGTTTGGCAATTGCCAGATGCTAGAGATAAATGGAGAGATGAAATGCTTGAGGAGAGTTGAGACCGCTGCGCTACAAGAGCAACTGCGCTTCGCTTGTTTTAGAGAAGTGAGAGCGCTGACGCTGTAGAGTACGACGCTTCGCTTGTTTAGAAAAGTGAGAACGCTGCGCTTTGAGAGGCAGGAACAACTGCGCTGCGCTTGTTTTAGGAGACAAGATCGCTGACGCTGCAAGAACTAAGAACATTATGCACGTTAACACATAAACACATGCGCTCCTGCCTTCGGCAGACAGGCACAAACACGTTAACACAACACAAGAAATATGTCTAAAATAAAAATACCATTGATGGCAGATATGGCTGCCGAAGGAAAAACACCAGAAGTCTTATTTTGGGTAGGTTGTGCAGGGAGTTTTGATGCTCGTGCACAGAAAGTAACCAAAGCCTTTTGTAAAATTCTGAATGCCGCAGAGGTGGATTTTGCAATCTTGGGTAAGGAAGAAGCCTGTACGGGTGATCCTGCTCGTCGTGCTGGTAATGAATTCATCTTTCAGATGACGGCTCTTCAAAATATTGAGGTATTAAATATGTATAATGTTAAAAAAATTGTGGCAACTTGTCCACATTGTTTTAATATTTTGAAAAATGAATACCCTGAATTAGGAGGAAAATACGAGGTTCAACACCATACTGAATTTTTGCAGGGTCTGATTAACGATGGTCGTATCAAACTCAAAGAAGGTGGTGCATTTGAAGGTAAAAAAATCACTTACCACGATTCTTGTTACATTGGTCGGGCTAATGGTATTTATGAAGCTCCTCGCTCTGTTTTACAAGGTTTAGATAATGACTTAGTAGAAATGAAACGAGCTGGCTCGCGTGGTCTGTGTTGCGGAGCTGGTGGTGCGCAAATGTTTAAGGAAGATGAACCTGGAGACAAGCGTATCAATACCGCTCGAACAGAAGATGCCCTTGAAACAGGTGCAAGTATTGTCGCAGCAAACTGCCCTTTTTGTATAACGATGATGCAAGATGGAATTACAGCTGCCGAAAAAAGTGAAAGCGTCATGGTGTATGACTTGGCGGAGTTGATTGTGAATAATAACGGGTTTTAGAGAAGTGAGAGCGCTGACGCTTGGAGAGGCAAGAGCGTTCGCTACGCTTACTATGAGAGCGCTGACGCTTGGAGAGACAAGAGCGTTGCGCTGCGCTTACTTTGAGACCGCTGCGCTGTAAGAGGCAAGAGC
>JAHDFQ010000113.1:0-3998 GCA_020628085.1 Saprospiraceae bacterium | reverse complement strand
AGAGGCAAGAGCGTTGCGCTACGCTCACTTTAAGAGGCAAGAATCACATCATTTCACTGCGCTTCATTTGGGGAGGCAGGATCAAACTGATTATATTTCGCTTCGCTTATTTGAGACCGCTATGCTGAAAGAAGTGGAAGCATTTCGCTGCGCTTCATTTTTTCTCTGTTTACCTCTGTGGTGAAAAAATAATGATTATGAATAACTTACCAGATACGTCGAGGGTTTGGATTTATCAGGCTCAACAGGCTTTTTCGGCAGAATTGTCAGCTGAAATACAGCAACAGGTACAGGCTTTTGCCCAACAATGGGTGAGTCATAATCGTGCATTGCGAGCTTCGGGCGAAGTATTATACGATCAATTTATTGTCTTGATGGTCGATGAATCTCAGGCTGGAGCGAGTGGTTGTTCCATTGATAAGTCGGTACATTTTATGCAAGCTCTGGAGGCTAAATATGGTATTAATTTATTTGATCGGATGACTTTTACCTATAAGGATGGAGATCAAGTGATGACTGCCCCAAGAGAACAATTTGCACGTTTGTATGCTGAAGGAAAAATTAACGATGAAACCTTAGTTTTTGATAATTTAATTAAAACGAAAGGAGAATTTTCTAACAAATGGATCAAATCATTGGGGCAGAGTTGGCATAAACGTATGGTATAAATATCAATTAGAACATGAGTTATTGGGATACAGAAGAATCAAAAACAGATAAAATAAAAGTACGGATTATACCACCTAATAACTTTACAATTTTATATGTTCTATCATTAGGTTTGTATGGCACTTGGTGGATGTACAAAATTTGGAAATTCTTTCGAGAAAAAAATAATTTAGATATTTTGCCTGCCGTAAGAGCTATTTTGGGTATTATATTTATGTACAGCTTGTTGGAAAGAATCAAATCTTTTGCAAAAGAATCGAACTACCCTCGCTCCTACTCCAGTCTTTTTATTTTTGTGAGTTTTATTGGATTTAGTTTTTATACCAGTATCCTTCCAGAACCTTATACCATTATTGGAATTGTTGCGGGTATTTTGTTCTTACCACCCTTAGAAGCCTTCAATTATGCCGTTGAGCAATCGGATATTTATGAAGCAGTTGTTGAAGAACGGTTTAATTCCAATCAACGGATTATTCTCTTTGTAGGTGGATTTTTTTGGTTGCTCCTTCTTCAAGGTTTGTTTGCTGAAATTTAACGCACTTCCAATCTATTCGTCTATTCCTTTTCGATTTTTATAGAAATTGACTTGCATCTTACCACAGCTTTGTTTAAGTTGTTGTATCAATATTGTAATTGGTAAAAAAATAATTTCAATGTTTGGAAAAGTAAAAACATGGTTGGGAATTGAAGGCGTAAAACTAGAACTGGTTTTACCTGAAAGTATTCAAAAGTCTAGTGGAGTTATCGAAGGTAATATTCGCTTTTTTTCTATGAATACACAAACTGTTTCTGGTATTCAACTTCGATTAGTGGAACGTTATTCTCGTGGTAAAAAAGAAGATAAGCTCATTGACGAGTACAACTTAGGCGAAATCTACCTTCAAGAAGCCATCGAAGTACCAGCCAACGAGCCAATCGAAATAGATTTTAAACTGCCTTTTGAATTGCTCAAATCTGAAATGGATACCATTGAGGATAACAATCTCGTTTTTGGTGGAATCGTTAAAGCTGCTAAATGGTTACGTTCCGTCAAATCAGAATACCGCATCGAAGCAACCGCAAAAGTCAGAGGTGTTGCATTGGATCCTTTTGATCGGAAGGTGATTGATTTGAAATAGATCGTTCCGCAAACGCTATCACCTCCCCTGCAATATCAACCTGTGTGGTTCGTTCAATACCTTCCAATCCTGGAGATGGATTGACTTCCAAAATCATCGTTCCCTGATTTGATTGAAGCATATCTACACCAGCTACTTTTAGCCCCAAAATTTCCGTCGCTTTAATAGCCATTGCTTCTTCCTCAGGCGTTAATTGTATGATTTCGGATTGTCCACCCCTGTGAAGATTAGAGCGAAACTCCCCTTCTTGAGCCTGACGCCGCATCGAAGCCACTACTTTTCCGTCTACTACAAAAGCACGCAAATCACAGCCTTTTGCTTCTTTGATATATTCTTGTAGCAGAAACGGTTGTTTTAGACTGGCAAAAGATTCTATCATACTTCTGGCTGCTACTGCACTTTCAGCCAATACAACTCCTGTCCCGTGTGTACCCGATAATAGTTTTATGACCAAAGGTGCGCCACCTAGTAGGTCTATCAAATATTGACTATCTAAATTATCATACGAAAAAACTGTTTTAGGAATGGTTAGTCCAGCATTGGATAGTAGCTGCAAACAAGCTAATTTATCTCGTGATTTTTGAATAGCATCGGCATTTACCGTCGTAAAAACATTCATTTTTTCAAATTGACGAACCACAGCAGTTCCAAAATAAGAAACCGACGCTCCAATTCGTGGAATAATCGCATCAATATAAGGTAGTTCATCACCTAAATACAATAAATCTGGTTTTCCATCCTTTATAACGATATCAAAACGGGTATGATCCATCACACGCACCCGATGACCACTTCGTTGAGCCGCTTGAAATAGGCTTTGTGTAGAATAGAGTCTTGCATTTTTCGATAAGATGGCAATATGCATAAATTAGTTTTAAACTACTTTTTAGATACTATTTTTATAGAAAAGTAACGTTAAAGTACTGATTATTTTATTGAATGGACGATTGTAAAATAATGATTTTTTAGTAGTTTTGAAATTATGAAACGAATCCACAAAAATTCACTTTTTTTCCCCTTACTTATCCTACTTTTAAGCGTATTACTGCTGAATACAGCTTTCAAAGCAGAATGGGGTTTTTATGGTCATAAACGAATCAATCGCTTGGCAGTTTTTACATTACCTCCTGATATGATTGGTTTTTACAAAAAAAATATTGATTATATCACCGAACATTCCGTTGATCCTGATAAACGTCGATATGCTTCTAAATTTGAAGCCATTCGACACTATATAGATGTCGATCATTGGGGGGAAGCTCCTTTTCCAGAAGTACCACGCAAATGGACAGATGCCCTAGCCAAATATCTTGAAATATATGTTGTTCAAGGTAATGGTGACACCGCTATAATCGATATGGATTTGATGCTGGGCGATGATATTTTCACCTCCAATTATCAAGCTCCTACCCCTCGAGTATATAAGTCCTTTGTACAAAATAATATTCTTCCGATCTATTATGAAGATGATTGGTCATTGAACTGTGATAGTGTTCAAAACTTATTAAACAGTTTTCCTAATACGGCTAATTTATATGATTGTCAGTCTGCTTTTGCCGTAGATCAATTTTCAGGTTATGGTGTTCTTCCATATCATTTGGTGAGCATGCAGCGTCGATTGACTAATGCTTTTAAAGCTGGAGATACCCAAAAAATATTACGCCTTTCAGCAGATTTTGGTCATTACTTGGGAGATGCACATGTGCCATTGCATACGACTGAAAACTACAACGGACAGATGACGAATCAGGTGGGGATTCACGGGTTTTGGGAAAGCCGTTTACCCGAATTGTTCGCGGACAAAGAATATGATTATTTTGTAGGACAGGCTGAATATTTTGATGATCCGACCACTTATTATTGGGATATTATTTTAAAAAGCCACACCTATGTAAAGGGGTTATTAGCTATAGAAAAAGATATTAGTGCTAAGTTTCCATCCGATCAACAATTTTGCTACGATCAACGAGGAAATTCTACTATTTTAACACAATGTGAAGCCTATTCCAGACGCTATCATGATCTTTTGGATGGACAAGTAGAACGACGTATGACTAAGGCTATTCGCGCCATTGGTAGTGCTTGGCTGACCGCTTGGGTAGACGCAGGACAACCTAATTTGGATGCCTTATCTAACAAAGCTGTCGAAGTAGTTGATGAAGAAGAACAGAAAGAACTCAACAAAAAATTTAATCTAGGGAAAATATTTGG
>JAHDFQ010000112.1 GCA_020628085.1 Saprospiraceae bacterium | reverse complement strand
CTGCCACAATTTCGTAAAAATCTACTCCACCACTCACAACACAAACACAAAACTCGTATTATTGCAGCATGGAATTGAAAAACGATTTATTACTCCGAACCGTCAACGGAGAAAAAGTAGAACGCCCACCAGTTTGGTTAATGCGACAAGCGGGACGTATTTTACCACAATATAGAGCGATTCGATCAAGTTTATCGGGTTTTAAAGAATTAGTTGCTACACCCGATTTAGCAGCCGAGGTGACGATTCAGCCAGTAGATGAATTAGATGTAGATGCAGCGATTATCTTCTCTGATATTTTAGTCATACCTGAATCAATGGGTTTACATTATGAATTAATTGAGAAAAAAGGCCCATTATTTCCAAAAACGATAGAAACGGCGAAGGACATAGAAAATTTGATTGAAGGCGCAGAGGCAGCTGAAAATCTAGATTATGTATACCATGCCTTAGATGTAACCAAAAAGGAATTAGCGGGACGTGTTCCATTAATTGGTTTTTGTGGTGCACCTTGGACAATTTTTTCCTACATGTTGGAAGGATCGGGAAGTAAAACTTTTTCAAAGGCAAAGAAATTTTTGTATACAGAACCTGATTTAGCGCATCAGCTATTGGATAAAATTACAAATACATCCATTGCTTATTTGAAAAAGAAAGTGGAACACGGTGTAAATTTGATTCAGATTTTCGATTCTTGGGCAGGAATTTTGAGTCCAGAACAATATCGAACGTTTGCGTTGCCGTATATTCAAAAAATGTGTGAAGCCATAACCGATGTTCCCGTAACAGTTTTTGCTAAAGGAGCATGGTTTGTTTTGGAAGATTTAGGAAAGTTACCATGTGCAACTTTAGGTTTAGATTGGAGCACCAATCCTCAATTAGCTCGTCAAAAAGTAGGGGAATCAAAAGTTTTTCAAGGCAATCTGGACCCGTGTCAATTATATGCAAGTCACAAAGAAATTGAACTCGCCTGTACCAGTATGATTAAAGCGTTTGGTGACAAACACATTGTGAATTTAGGACATGGTGTTTATCCTGATACGCCTTTGGATGGTGTCAAAACATTCGTAAATACGGTTAAAAACTATCAATATTCTTCATAAACGAGGGGTTTGAATATTGAATAGAAGAATTATGGTTAAAATCTTCAAGAATTTGTGAGGATTACTTAAATTCGTATCGTATTTACGAATAATGTTCCCAAGAATTTCTACACATTACAGTAATTAGGCTACTTTTGCAATCTAAGTTTATAGCAACTTTTTTTGTTTTATAGTCCAACAAATATCGAACAATTATGGGGTGGTTTAAAAGATTAAAAGACGGAATACAGACAGCTACTAAAAATAAAAAAGAGGCTCCTGATGGTTTATGGAACAAGTGCAAGCGTTGTAAAAAAGCAAGTACTATCAAAGAATTGAAGGAGAATTTTTATAAATGTACCAGTTGCGACTATCATGTTCGGATTGGTTCTCACGATTATTTTGATCTTTTATTTGACGGAAAATATACCGAACTATTTTCTAATATTTATGCTAAAGATTTCCTAGAATTTACAGATCTTAAACCTTATCATACTCGTTTAGAACAGGCAAGAGAAAAAACAGACTTAGTGGATTCGATGACAGTGGCCGAAGGTAAAGTTAATCGGCGTCCATTGGTTATTGCTGCAATGGATTTTTCTTTTATTGGTGGTTCTATGGGGTCTGTTATGGGACAAAAAATTTCTTTGGCAGTAGATCATTGTTTGGATAAACGTATTCCTTTAATGATTATCTCAAAATCTGGTGGGGCAAGAATGATGGAATCGGCTTTTTCATTGATGCAAATGGCAAAAACATCAGTTAAATTGAGTCAAATGGCAAAGGCAGGTGTACCTTATTTCTCATTTTTGACCGATCCAACTACTGGTGGTGTGACGGCATCTTTTGCAATGTTAGGTGATGTGAATTTTGCCGAACCAGAAGCACTCATTGGGTTTGCAGGACCGAGAGTTATTAAAGAGACAATCAAAAAAGACTTGCCCGAAGGTTTCCAAACCTCAGAGTTTTTATTAGATCATGGATTTTTAGACTTTATTGTCAATAGAAAGGACTTAAAAACTCGAATTGGTGATTTATTACATTTATTTACTCCAAATTCAGTTCCTTCTGAGAAAGTATCTGCCTAAAGACTAATATATGCACATTCCTAATTATTTCAAAAATGAAAATATTGATGAAGTCAAATCATTTTTGATAGAAAATAGTTTTGGAATTCTAGTTAATCAGTCTGGAGGAAAATTGATAGGAACACATATCCCTATGGAGTTAGAATCTAATAATGGAAAAGATGTGTTAGTTGGTCATATTTCTAAAGCGAATCCTCAGTGGAAAACTTTTAAAGAATATCAAGAAATTTTAGCTATTTTTTCTGGTCCTCACACCTATATTTCATCATCTTGGTATGCAAAAGAAAATGTTCCAACTTGGAACTATATTGCTGTTCATGTCTATGGAAACATAAAAATTATAGAAGGAGAAGAATTATTAAACTCTTTAAGACGATTAGTCGACAAGTATGAAAAGGGCAGAGAGAATCCTGTTTCTGTAGATCGGTTGACGTCAAATACGATGAAACAGATCAATGGAATTGTTGGATTTGAAATTGAAATTACCGAAATACAAGCTGCTTATAAATTGTCCCAAAATCGTAATCAAATAGATCATCATCAAATTATCGAAAAACTGGAAGCAACTCAAGATGTCCAAGGAAAAGCTGTAGCCGAAGCAATGAAAATGATGAAAAAACAGCGTTCTGAATAAAACTTTATTTCTTTCTTCTAGGTTTCGACCACTCTTCTCGCTGTGCAAACTCCACAATAACTTTCATAAATCCAATGATGGAGATAAACACTAAATATCCAAAGGTAAATACAATGTAAATAAACTGATAAGTACTTACCTCGCTGATAGTCATTGAAGAAAACAGATAGGCCAGTAGACCTGATACAATGGCTAAACCTATGAAAGCAACAAAGGATTGCATCCAGTATTTATTTGTATCATCCGAAGCTAAAGAAATAACACTATTGGTCAAAGCAAAAAACAAAATAAAGGACAAGGAAATCGTCCAAGGATGTGTATTTTCGAGCGTCATAATTCCTGACAAGTGCATGCCTTTCGATAAAATCATAAAAGTTAAGACCGCCGTACACATGACTAATCCTTGTATATAAGGATTGTGCATTTTTTCAAATAATTCTTTGTAATTTGTCGTATTCATAGATATACAATGTTTAAATCTACAAATTGTTGACTGTATATGTATCTATAATAGAATTTATAGAATTTTAACTTTTTACTGTAAGAAACCAAGCTTCAAATAAAATTAACCGCCTGACTTCTTCGTCTTTGTATAACCTTTATCCATAAGTAATGTAACCACCTTGTCACGCTGATTTCCTTGAATAATAATTTCACCATTTTTGGCAGAACCACCAACGCCACATTTTGATTTTAAAAACTTACCCAAATCCTTTAAGTCTTCTTCTTGACCAACAAAACCTGTTATTAACGTTACTTCTTTACCACGACGTTGTTTACGATCAATCATCACTCGTAGCGTTTGCAGATGAGGTTCGAGTGTTTCTATGTCCTCATCATTTCCTTGATTATATTCAAAATCGGGATTAGTAGAATATACAACACCACGTCTGTTTTTCTTTCCCATAATGTATTTTCTATTTTGGAAAATTATTTCAATTTTGAAACGGCTTCCTTAATTCTTGAAATAGCTGTTCTTAACTGTTCTTCTGATGCCGCATAAGAAATACGGAAACAATTATCTGCACCAAAAGCAGAACCAGTCACAACAGCAACATGCGCATTCATCAACAAATAATTACAGAAATCATCTGCATTTTCGATTTTTGTATCTCCATCACTTGTACCAAAATAAGCACTAATGTCGGGGAAAATATAAAATGCACCTTTAGGGTCGTTTACCTTAAAATTAGGAATCTCGCTCAATAAATTTTGAACAATTTTTTTACGCTCTAAAAAGGCTTCTTTCATCTTGTGCGTAGGCGTCATATCCGACGTTAAGGCATGCGCACCTGCCATTTGACCGAAAGCAGTTGCACCAGAGGTAAACTGACCTTGGATTTTAGAACAGGCCGCTGCAATCCATTTTGGCGCACCGATATATCCCAATCTCCAACCCGTCATGGCAAAGCCTTTTGAAAAGCCATTTACTGTAATCGTTCGGTCTTTTACGGAAGGAAAAGAACCAATACTAACGTGTTTACCCGTGAAATTAATATATTCATAAATTTCATCTGAGATAATATGAATTTTTTCATGTTTAGAAACCACCTCAGCAATGGCTTCTAATTCATCATGTGTATAAACAGAACCCGTTGGATTACAAGGGGAAGAAAATAAAACTAGTTTCGTTTTATCCGTAATGGCATCCGCTACTTGCTGCGCACTCACTTTGAAATCATCTTCAATACCAGCCGTAATGACCACAGGAACACCACCTCCGAGACGTACAATTTCAAAATACGACACCCAATAAGGAGCTAAAATAATAACTTCGTCACCGTCATTTAACAACGACAAACACAAATTAGCAATGGACTGTTTCGCACCATTAGAGACTACAATTTGATCGACATTATAGTCCAAATTATTATCCCTCTTAAATTTCGTCTTTATTGCTTCACGAATTTCCATCAAACCAGGAACAGGTGTATATTTAGTATAACCATCTTTCAATGCTTGAATAGCCGCTTCTTTAATGTGATCTGGCGTATCAAAGTCAGGTTCGCCCAAACTTAAACTGATGACATCATGTCCTTCAGCACTCAAATTACGAGCCAATTGAGACATCTTTATGGTTGCCGATTCTTGCATTTGTAAGATTCGATCTGCTAGCATTGGTTTAGTAGTAGTAACTGACATTTATTTAAATTTGCTGAATTTCTAAATGATTGTAATTGTTGAAGTAGTAAACGATAAATAATATTGTTTAGTTGCGAATACAAAATTAGAAATTTTCCCTATTATTGACTCATGTTAACCAATCAAATTCTTAAACATTTTAATATTAACGGTCAAATAAAAAATATACGTCCAATTCATGGTGGAAATATTCATAAAAGCTATTTAGTTCAAACTTATAAAGACGATGTTCTGACATCTTATCTACTTCAAAAAGTCAATTCGACAGTTTTTAAACATCCTCATTTGATTGGACAAAACATTCAAATTATAAATGACTGTTTGCATCAAGCAGAGTATCAATTTGAATCGCTTCAAATTATTTTAACTAAACAAGGCGAATTAGGTTTTAGGGGAAATAAAGAAACCTATTGGAGAGTATTCAGCTATATTGAACATACGTCAAGTTTTTCTACTGCCATTTCTAGCGATATGGCGTTTGATGTATCGTCTGCTTTCGGATACTTTAGTCGAAACATACAATCAATTAACTTCAATAATATTCACACTTCAATTCCAGATTTTCACAATTTAAAAAAAAGGTTAGTTGATTTTAGAAATTCAATACATAGAAATAAAGTCCAACGATTAAAATATTGTCAAAAAGAGGTCAACTGGCTTCAAAATAATGTCCATTTGGTACATCAATTTACAACATTAGAATTACCAATAAGACTGGTACACGCCGATGCTAAAATTGGAAATGTTCTTTTTGACATGAAGACTCATCAGGTGAAAGCTATTATTGATTGGGATACTATTATGCCTAGTTCTATTCTATTTGATTTTGGAGATTTAGTACGTTCTATGGCGTGTAACTGTGATGAAAATGAGCGAGATTTATCAAAAATATATTTCGATACGAATTACTTATTTGCCATTAAATCAGGATTTTATGAACATTGGGCTAATAGTTTAGTTAAAGTTGAACGAGAACATTTAATCCTTGCTGCAAAAGTCTTAATTATTGTACAATCTATTCGTTTTTTGACAGATTATCTCGAAGGTGATCTGTATTATCAAACTCAATATGAGGAGCACAATTGGCGCAGAGCGCAAAATCAAATTGCTTTAGCTCAGTCATTTATACAGCAAATACCAAACTAAAATATGATTAAAATAACAATGATCCGTCATGGTCAAGCCTCTATTTTGAGCGATAATTACGACCAATTATCTGATCTAGGTAAAGAACAAGCCGAATTGTTAGGCGAATATCTTGCATCCAATAATATTCATTTTGATCGAGTCATTATGGGGCCTTTATTTCGACACCAACAAACTACCGAAGGCATTCAAAAAGGATACCTAACAAGAAACATGAGTTTTCCAGAAATTGAAACAATGGAGGCTTTCCGTGAGCATCAGGGGCCAGCAGTTGTGCGAGCATTAGCACCAAAACTGGTAGAAGAAGGAGACAAAAGAGCTATCGAAATTGCGAACATGCCTATGGATACTCGAAATGATAAAATCCGTCAGCATTTAAGAATGTTTGAGTATATCACTAAAAAATGGGTAACAGGAACATACGATGATGTGGCTTCTGATTATCAAACTTGGGCAGCCTTTACTGATAAAGTTTTGAATGGTATTAACGACATTGTTGCATCAAGCAAAAATCAACATATTGCAGTTGTGAGTTCTGGCGGACCTGTCTCAGTATTGGTTGGACAAGTTTTAGGTATGTCACAAGAAAAAATCATGGAAATGAACTGGATGATCGAAAATGCATCTTTTTCAGAAGTTCATATTTCTTCTAAACGCCGAAGTCTTCGGAATTTTAATTGCCATAATCATATTACTGATCCTAATAAAATCACAACGATATAAAACATAAAAACTTTATATCTCAATACAGTTGAATATACGTTTGTTTTTTTATATCTTTGCAGCCGCTCAGTAAGATGAGTGAATTTTATTATTTATTTTTAAAATATCAGCAAGATGCCTAAGATGAAAACGCACTCAAGTGCGAAGAAAAGATTCAAGGTTACTGGCAAAGGTAAGATTAAGCGTTTTCAGGCTTATACTTCTCACATGATGAGAAACAAGTCTAAAAAAGCAAAATTACGTTTAAATGGCTCAGCTTTAGTAAGCAAAGCAGACGAAAAACGTATCAAAGCTTTACTTTGTATTTAATTTTTGAATGAATTTTTATTTTTTTTAACGAGGATACAGATAAAAATTAAAGTGCTTAATTATTAAATTAGCCTCTGTATTGTACTAAAAAATTGTTATTATGCCAAGGTCGGTAAATTCCGTTGCCTCAAGACGGAGAAGAAAGAAAATTTTAAAAATGGCTCGTGGTTACTTTGGAGCACGCTCTAAAGTTTATACAGTAGCTAAAAACGCGGTTGAAAAAGGTTTAACCTATGCTTTCCGTGATCGTAGAAATAAAAAACGTGCGTTCCGCCGTTTATGGATTACTCGTATTAATGCTGCTGCTCGTTTGAATGGCACGACTTACTCGAAGTTAATCCACGCATTATCTAAAAATGAAGTTGGACTAAACAGAAAAGTGTTAGCTGATTTAGCAATGAATCACCCAGCAACATTCAAATCTGTTGTAGATTCAGTCAAGTAGAAGATTTTTTAACCTTCTACAAAAGGGAAATGATTTTAATTAATCATTTCCCTTTCTTATTTTTGGGCGAACCTATGAAGATTCATTCTATATGAAAAAGAACATCCTTTTTTTCTTGGTCATACTCGCAGTGAGTTATGGCGTTTTTACGTATATCTCGTCCAAACTTGAGCCTGAAAATATTGTTCCAGTAGCCGCTATTCCTGTTCCAACTCCAGAAGAAAAGAAAGCGATTCAAGATAGTCTAGAAGCACTAGCGATTAAAGAATCTTTGATGGAAATGGCAGATACGACTATTTATACCAAAGATGAAGATGGTTATTACGATATATCTTGGAAACAATTGTCTAAAGTCGATTTCAATGAAATTTTTGTAGATTCAATGGAAATGTACATTCCGTACCCTGTCTTTCATCCAGATATTTTGTTTTTAGATGGGAAAAAAATAAAAGTGAAAGGTTATGTTATCCCGATCGAAGAAACGGAAGACGAAAGTTTGTTAATATTGTCCGCTTTTCCATTTAGTAACTGCTTTTTTTGTGGTAATGCTGGTCCAGAAACGGTCATGGATATTAAATTAAATAATAAGAAAAAACATAAATACAAACAAGATAAAGTCATTACCTTTAAGGGAGAATTAAGATTAAATGATTCAGATTTATATTATTTGAATTATATTTTGGAAAACGCTTCTGAGGATTAATTGGACATCAAATTATGCTGAAAACGAAGGAGATTGCACGGCTATTTTATATTGAAATTCGTAAAATTGACGAACAAGAAGCTATAGATATTTTAGCAAAAACGGATGCACTTTATCAACTTATTAATCTTGTTTTTGTAGACATAACAAGAGAAGAACGCATCCAATTTAGTACGCTTTTTGCTCGAATTGCTTATGCTTGCCAAAAACATTTAGTCTCCAAACAACAGCAATTCTACATTCATACCTTCCGAAAAGAAGCTAAGAAACTGGCAATTGCAAATAGTACGTATGAAGCCAATGAATTGTATCAATTTGGCTTAAAAGTAGTCGGTGATACGATTAGTGAATTATACAATGAAAATTATCCCAATTGGCTTCAAAAAATCATACCTGATAAATATACGCTTGAATTTTCAAGCACACCCATAGCTGCCTTTCGTTCTAAAGCTCGTGTTGTGATTTTAGATGACGATCCCGAAGTGGAACAATTGATCGGGCGAGATGAGGAAAAGCCTGATGAGGACATTCGAATCCAGTATGCCATTGCAGATCGAAACGAAAATTTTAATCCAAGTATTCAAGCCATTCGTAAAATATTTGGTTATCCTGTTTTGGTCAATTTATTAGATATCGAAATTGACGAAAACGGTGTTTATCGCCCCAAAGGCTTTGTGATTGAACCCGATTATTTGGTGGATGTAACGAGTATTGCTGAGTGTTTTATGAATATTGGGGCAGAGCCGATTGTCTATCTACTTAAAAAATACCTCCCTTTTGAGAACTCCATTCCCTTGATGTTGGGAAATATTGCCAACTTTTTTTTGGATGAACTAATGACCAATCCAGAAGTAACGTTCAAAGAATTATTTCCAAAAGTTTTCCGTTTAAATCCGCTGGCGTTTACCTTGTTTGATAATCGTGAAGTTCGAGAAATCATGCAAAAGTCTCAAAAGCACTATGTCAACTTGAAAAAGATGGTCATGCAGGGGTTCGGGCAAGTTGGCATTGCAAACGATGACTGCTTTTTAGAACCTAGTTTTTATTCAGAGAAATACGGTATTCAAGGACGTTTGGATGTGTTTTATAAAAATCCCGATAACGAGCAAGAGGCAGCCATTATAGAATTAAAAAGTGGGAAAACGTTTGCGCCTAATCGTTATGGCATCAATCATAATCATTATACACAGACGTTATTGTATGATTTAATTATTAAATCAACTTTTGGGTCAAAAACTAATCCTACCAATTATATTTTATATTCAGGCCTAGACGAGCGAAATTTACGGTATGCGCCAGCCACCAAAGCCCAACAAATGGAAGCCATTCAGTTGCGGAATCAGTTGGTCGCTATTGAGCGAAAAATGACCGATCTGTCTATTGAGAGTGATGCATTAATTCGTCGATTGAGTTTGAGCCGTTTACCGAAAGCATCTGGCTTTTTAAGAAAAAATATTGCTCAATTTGAGTCCGCATTCAATACCATGACTTTGATTGAACGGGCTTATATGTTGGAGTTTTCTGCGTTTATTGCACGTGAACAACAATTGGCCAAAACAGGTATTGAAGGCATAGAGAAAATCAACGGATTAGCATCTTTATGGCGATCAAATTTTAGAAACAAACAGGATCGATTTGAGATTTTAGCCTATTTGGAGATAATAGAAAATCAGGCGAAAGCCGAAGAGCCAATTATCATTTTTAAAAAAACGGAACAAACCGACCCATTAGCTAATTTCCGAAAAGGAGATATTGCCGTTTTATATCCATTTGAACATCAAGGGACGACTGTTTTAAATGACCAGATTTTTAAATGTTCCATTATTGAAGTAGATAAATATCAGGTTAAGGTCAAGTTGCGTTCTAAACAGTTTAATAATTCCATTTTTGTGAAGGAACGATTTTGGAATTTGGAACATGATATGATGGATAGTGCTTTCACAGGCATGTATCGAGGTTTGTTCGCTTTTACCACAAGTCCTGCCCGAAAAAAGCATTTGTTATTAACTAAAATTGCGCCTGAACAGGTTGAACCAGCAAATATTGAATGTCCAGATGATTTAACTGATGAGCAACAACAGATTCTAAAGAAAATTATTGCTTCCAAAGACTATTTCTTGCTTTGGGGACCACCAGGGACGGGTAAAACCAGTAAAATGCTTCGGTCAATGGTCGATCATTTGGTCAATCAAACGGAAGAAAATATTTTATTGTTGGCTTATACCAATCGTGCCGTGGATGAGATTTGCGAAGCTATAGAACAAATTGCACCCGAACAAATCAAGGATCAATATATTCGGATCGGATCAAAGTATTCTACGGGAGTTGCTTTTCAAGATCAATTATTAGATGCCAAAATAAAAGATGTTCATAAGCGGGCGGATTTAAAAAACATCATAGATCATCATCGAATTTTTGTGGCAACGGTAGCTTCGATTGCTAGCAAGCCAGACTTGATGAAGCTGAAACATTTTAATACGGTAATTATTGATGAGGCTTCCCAAATTTTAGAACCTTTATTGGTGGGTTTGCTACCCAAATTTGATCGATTTATCTTGATTGGCGATCATCAACAGTTGCCAGCGGTAGTGATGCAAGATCAAGCGGATTCGCAAGTTAAAGATGAATTATTGCACCAAATTGGATTGACCAATTTGAGAAATGCACTGTTTGAACGATTGTATTTACGTTGTATGGAAAATGGTTGGGATTGGGCTTATGCCAATTTAAGTCATCAAGGACGGATGCACGAAGATATTATGATGTTTCCAAATGAACATTTTTACACAGGTAAACTTAGAATTTTACCTGAATCTATTCCGTTTCACCTTCAACAGACTCGTAAGCTAGAATATGCTGTTCGACTAGATAATCATTTGGTTCAGCAATTGACAACTAACCGTGTTTTATATATTCCGACCAGTAATAATAACCGTTTTTCTAAACATAAAACCAATGAAAGCGAGGCGAATAAAATTGTAGAACTGGTCAAAGCCTTTAAGTCTATTTATCAATCCAACACCTTAGATTTTCATGCTAAAACTCTAGGAATTATTACACCATATCGGGCGCAAATCGCACAAATTCGTAGCGCATTAGAAGCCCAAGAAATTGATCCAGACTTGGTGACAATTGATACCGTTGAACGCTATCAAGGTGGTGCAAGAGATATAATCTTGATCTCACTTTGTACCAATTCTGTAGAACAATTGGAGTCTATGATTTCTTTATCCGAGGAAGGGGTTGACCGTAAACTCAATGTAGCATTGACTCGTGCTAGGCAACATTTAGTGATTTTAGGTAATCCAGATATTCTAAGAACCAATCCGATTTATAGTAAATTGATGGATAGTTATCCTGTTTTGGGTGAGTGGAGTGAAGTGATGACTTGAGTCATCACTTCACTTTCAAGTCAATAAACCCGTTTCAACCGCTCCAAAATCTCCAACGTAGCAGGACAAATTTCTGTATTTTTCAAGGTTAAATTTAAAAGTTGGGCAAATTTTTTACGATTGGTATGCGGATATTCTCGGCAAGCACGGGGACGGTCTTCATACACCGAACAATAATTATCAGCTCCCAGAAAAGGGCAAGGGGAGGAGTGCAGCACATAATGTCCTTCATTATCTAAAAATAAATATTGGTCTATAAAAACAGAAGGGCGCACCCGAAAACGGCGCGCCAATCGTTCTATATCTTTATCTGTAAAAATTGGACTGGTGGTCTTACAACAATTAGCACAATTTAAACAGTCTATTTCATCAAAAACTTCATCGTGTAATCCATGCACCGTATGATCTAAATCTTTTGGTGTCTTTCGTTTAAGTTTTTTAATAAAATCTGTATTGGATTTCTTTCTTTTTATCGATTCTTGTTCAAATTGTTGAATATCCATAGATTACAGTTCATCAAGCATATCCTGCGAACGTTGAGCAAATTGGAATGCTTCGAGCATGGTCAAAGACAAGGCTTCTTCTAAATTACCATATTTTTTATTGTAATCCTCTTGACTTCTACGGATCACTTCGTGCGCTTCTTCACAACCATACGTATGTGTAATTTCACATTTAGGATCTTCACCAGGCAGTTGTTTATACGTCAAAAAGTAATGTTGGAGTCGTTGAAGAATCATATCAGGAATATCAGAAATATCTTTCCAATGCCCATAAATTTCATCACTTTTTAGAACGGCAATAATTTTATCATCGGCCTCTCCACCATCAATCATTCTGAACCCTCCAATCGGTACAGCAGGTACAATAATATTTCCGTGCGTAACTTCACGTTCAGTCAACACACAAATATCCAACGGATCATCGTCTCCAATGATATTTTTACGTCCTGTTTGCTGCATACAATATTGCGCAACTTTGTCTTTGCACAACGTTTGTGGAACAAAGCCATACATTGCAGGAACAATATTTGAAAATTTTTGTGGACGATCAATTTTTAAGTAACCCGAAACTTTATCCACTTCATACTTTACTGTATCTGAGGGGATTACCTCTATAAATGTAGAAACTATATTTGGACTGTCTTCGCCAATATCGATCCCATGCCAAGGATGAGATTTATATCTCAAACCAATCATTTTCCAAAGTTTCGCAAATGCTTCTCTTCTCATAATGTACTATATTTCTAAAATTTGCTGCAAATATACTTGCTTTTTAATTGCAAAGCTATTTAAACGAAGAAAGCCCTTCAATGTTAACAATTGAAAGGCTTTATATTTTGATTGACTTCTTTTTACAATTTTATCTAAACGGATTAGAGAATTTTTCATCCGACGTAAACGAATCATCTGTTAAAGTATGCAAGAAAGCGATCAATGCTTGCTTTTCTAGATCGTTCAAGTTCATTTTTTTGGCACCACCACCATCTCGTAAACTCCAATCTAAACTTGGGTGATTTTGAATACCAGAATTATAATGCTCAATCACTTCCTCCAATGTATTATAACGTCCATCGTGCATATACGGACCAGTTAATGCAATATTTCGGAGAGAAGGAATTTTAAATTGTCCTGAACCTGCACCTTCATCTTCATATACCAAATCGAGTCCAATATTGGCATGATCTCTCCAAGTAGCAGCAAAATTGGATTGTGGATTATGACAATCCCCACAGGCTGTACGGCTATGATCTAAAAATAAATTCATTCCCATTTTTTCCAAACCAGAAAAGTTTGAAAAATTTGATTCTACACCTTGATCGTATTTTGATTCATAAGATACCATTGAACGCATGAATTGAGCTAGAGCATTAGAAACACGAGTCGGAGTGACTTCTTTAGAACCATATACTGTTTCAAATAATTCATCGTAATAATCACTGGCTTCAATTTTGGTTACTAAATAATCCATATTTTCCATCCCCATTTCAATATGGTTTTTTAATGGAGCTAGAACTTGATCTTCTAATTCTGAACTGCTAGTATCCCAGAAGAAAGATTTTTGAAATTTAAGATTAGAAATAGCCATTGAGTTTCGAGTCGTTTTTACACCTTCAAAACCTGTACTAAACGTTTGACCGTCAGCGAATCCTTTTTCTTGGTGATGACAGCTAGCGCAAGCAACAGAATTATTTTTAGAAAGACGGGTATCATAAAATAACACTCGACCCAGTGTTGCACCAGCATCTGTCAATTGGTTAAATGGAGGTGTATTATCGGACAGGTTATTTGCTACGTGATTCGGAACTGCGTTAGTCGAATAATCAAATTCTACAGGAGGTAGGTTAAGTTGTCGTTCTACGGGTACAACCGATTCATCAGTACAACTTTGAATTACCAGTAGGCTGACCATTAAGAATAGAATAAGTAAGGTTAGACGATTCATATGCTTTTAAATTTTTAGGTTTATAAATAGTTATAATGTCATAATTATGTCAATATAACGCACTTATCCAAATATAAGTATTTTTAAATAAAGAATAAAGAATTTTTAGAGTTCCCTTATTGAATTAGAAATTTTCAATGAACACATACTTTTTAAAATCGAACGATCATATAGATGAATGCGGGGCTATCCAATTGGGCTGTAAATTCTTTATTTGGAAATTGAGTTTCGTTAAATTGGGTAAACACATTAGAATTATCGGTGATTTTCTCTCTAGAGTAGTTTATTAAAAATGATAGTTCGGTCGCTAAGCGAATATGTTTATTGATCTGAAATTCGATACCGAATAGAGGCGCAATTCCAACATCAAGGATATTTAAAGTCGTATTAAACTCGTCAAAATTATTGTTAAACTGTACATTCTGATTCGTATATCCAAGTTTGGTATCTAAACCATAAAACATGATCCATTTTTCATGAATTGATTTTCTAAATTCATATCCAACTGTCAATTGACCTGATAAATTAGTGCTGGTTGATTCACCATTAAAATTTTCTTGTTTAGTATTTGAGGCAGATATACCTAAACCTAATCTAAACGCACCTGTTCCTGCCAGATCGTGTTTTTTATACAGCACCGCAAATTGATCCGTATTATCGTCAGGATTACTTATAAAAATGTTGGAAAATAGTGGAGTTGCATTAAACCCAATTTCATGCCTCGGTAGTTCGTTATTCTGAGCATAAGTTATTGTAGTATAAGCTAGTACGATGGTTAATAACATTAGTTGTTTCATTGGTATTTTTTTATTAAGAAATCACTTTGAAAATCTAAAATTTAGATGCAATATATTAGGTATAGCAGTAGCGACAGCAAACCCTTTTACGCCACTAGCTGTACCAAATTGAATGTTTATAGCTCCTTCAGTAGAAATATATATTAGAGAATTTATTTTAAAACGAATTCCAAATGTAGGTGCAGTTCCAAAAATAAAGTCAAAATCATTACCTTGAATAAAACTATCCATACCTAATAAAGATAAATCAAATCCTGAATAAACCGTCCATCTATTTATCAAATTTCTATGGTATTCTTTTCCCCAAGCAACACCTAAACTGACGAATTCCGTACCAAAGTTTTCTCTGGTATTTAAATCAAAAATCCATCGGGTAGCACCTTTCTTACCTTTTTTATGTCGTCTTATCGTTAGTGAAAAATTGGTCGTGTTTGGTCTTTCATCAAAAAAAGAAAGATACCGCAATACACTGGTAGAACTAAAACCATATTCTCGATAATGATTTTTTGATAACTTTACGCCCTCAACTTGACTAAGTAAAACGGTTGTAAAGATTATACTAATCAAAGCGGTTAGAAAACTTGTTTTAGCTACTTTCATTAAATTTTATGTTTTATTCATTCAATAAAGTTATAAAATCTTCTTTACTTGTATTCATATCATCGGTAGAAAGATAGTTTAATTGCCCATTTTTATCAACTAAGACATAAAACGGTAAGGTTCGGAAATTCATTTTTTGGAAAAAATCTTTCACATCTAGTGCGTAGACGTGTTCACCAGGTGTTTTGACACGCGCCAAAGTCTTGCGCCAAGCCGATTCTTGTTCGTCGATATTTACGTTGATGAATTTTACTCCTTGATTATTTAATTCTGTCCGAGATGCTTTTGTTTCTTGAAAACCTTTGATACAAGGCGAACACCAACTTGCCCAGAAACTAATATACACTACTTGATTTCTATAATCAGATAGTCGTTTTTGAGTTCCTTGTGTATTCATAAATGTAAAATCAGGAACTTGAGTTTTGGTAACATGCGTTAGGTTATTTCCAAAAATATATTTTAAGGTTTGCGTATAAAAAGGAAAAGTATTGAAACGTACATAACCCTTAAATTTTCGATGTGCTAACTCTGAATTGCCACTATTGTAAGCATTGAGCATCAATTTAGCTTGCATGAAATAACGTGCTTTTCCAGCCAAATTTCGTTCAATAAAACGGTAAAAATCTAGATCCAAACCATTTTCTTTTCCTTGTAAACTTTCTAAATGCAAGTAGTGAATAAAGGCGGTCAGCATATTTTGATAACTTGGGAAAGCTAGACCTTTTTCATTGCTCAAATCAACGGTTTGCAGGAGCTGAAACTGCAACCAATAATCTCGTAATTTTTTGGTATCAATGAATTTTTTGTTGAGTAAGAAATAAGATAATTTGTGGGTTTCGTAATTCCAATTGATTTCATTTCGAGCAAAGTCTCGCATATTTCGACTAATACGAGGTGAGTTATTTAAAAAACGCTGTTGCTCATTGAATCGGTCTTTTAGATAATTAAAATATGAATGCATTTCATAAGACTGCGCTAATTCCGCATATTTTGTATTAAAGGTAGAAGATAAATAACCCAGTTCATACTTAGTAGACTGCTCCGCTTGCGGTACATAATGAGTTCGGAAAGTCTTAAAAAACTGATTATTTGCACTACTTTTACCTTTAAACAATAAGGATTGCTCCCAGTTGTTTCGATCTATCTCGAAATCAATTTTGGGCATCGTCGTATCTACAAATAATTCAATTAATTTACCTTCATAAATAAAATGACTGATTTGAGTTTGGGGTACTTCAATAGAAATAATAAATTTATTTTCTTCATTCAGGCGACAGACAAAAACAGAGCGTTCTAGCGTCAATTCATTCACCAAAAGTGAAATGCGTACTTCGTCTGAAACGGCATTTTTGATATGACCAGAAAAAACAACTTGCGTTGCAAACA
>JAHDFQ010000111.1:4769-16894 GCA_020628085.1 Saprospiraceae bacterium | reverse complement strand
ATCAATAAACGCATTTCAACACGACGAGCAGCTTCAACAGTAGGAGCACTATAATCGATTCCATGGTATTCGGTATAAATTCGGTCAGCATGAATGCCTTGTTCCATTAAATATTTTTTGACTTTTTCTGCACGAAGCTGCGATAAAGATTGATTCCACATAGGTGTTCCTTTAGCACTGGTGAAACCTTTCAATAAAATATCTAGCCGTGAATTAGATTGCATTAAAACACTTATTTCTTCAATAAGTACTTTAGATTTAGGTGATAAATCTGCCAATCCATTTTCAAAGTAGACAGATTGTTGGTCACGCCCTGCAATCAAATTCTGCAAAGCTAAATAAGTATCATCGTAGGTTGTGATAGTCGTATTATTAGTTGTTCTATTGGTATTATTACGAGGTAAATCATCAATGGCTTTTAGTTGATTGTCCATATTTCTTTCAATGGCTTCTAATCTTGATAATATAGCAGAGAGATCAGCCGATTCTGTTATTATAGTTTTCTCAACAGTGTTGGTTGTACCTGACGGTGAAAGCGTATTGATAGTAGATAATCGCTGTTCCAAACGATCAAATCTTTGATATAACTCCGATAAATCTGTTGAATTAGCAGGTTCTTTAACGGAAGAAGGTAATGGATTTTGAGCGGCTTTTACTTCTACCAATTGTTTCTCAATGGATTGTAGTTGTTTAGACAATAATCCTAACATTTCACTGTCGTCTGTCGCAGCTTTATCTGATTCAGTGATATTGGTTGTTATTAAAATTGTTGTATCAAGGTTGGTTACATTCGTCGTATTATTTGTATTTTGGTTGGGTAAGTCTGTCGTGTTTTCAGCAATTTGTATTTGTTCTGTCGTATCTTGAACGACATTTGGATCACTTAATACGATAGTTTGTTGGTTGACTTCTTTTGGTTTTTCCATTTTTTCCAAACGATCCAAAATAGATAATAACAGGATATTAGTCGTGCTATCAGTTGGCATGATCTGATTGTTCGTAACTATACTTATTGCTGTAGAATCTGCTAATTCACTGTTCTTCAATGGTTGAACTTCTCTATTCTGAATGTTTTCTAAAGCCAACCTCAAATCATTTTTGATGCTCTGTAAAGCTCGTTGCTCATCTTCTGATGAACGGTCAATATCGCTATATGCTTGTTGCTCAATGAGTAATTGTTCAATGGCATTGAGTTTCTCATTGAGCGTTTGATTTTTGACTACTTCCGACACACTATTATTTCCAGTAGATGGATACATCGGTCGAATAATTCGACGACGACGTTTGGATCGCTTTCGTTTAGGTTTTGTCGTTTGGATGGTTTCCATAAGGGATTGAAATTCTGCTGGTGTCATATCTACCTGAGCAAAAATTCCGTTAATATTCCAAAACATAAAAAGAATCGTCCACAACCAATATTTCATAACTGCTTTTTTATAAAAAATATTGAGGGTAAAACATTTTGTCTTACCCTCAAACATTAATATTTTTAATTCAAGTTACAGATCATGTTCTTGAGAAAGAAAAAGCCGTGCCTTTGGCAGACAGGCGTCTATTTTTGGTTCATTAAGCAATTTTATTGACATAAAATCACCCTTTCCCAAAAATATCCCTGCCCGATGGTTAGGCGGGCTTCTTTTCTTTCCATGATCCGCAACTTGGGTTATTTTTGATCAGATTTTAATTTAGAATGGGAATCTATATCCTGCTACGATTTGTGTATTTTCAAACAAATTACGTCCCATTAAATCAACATATAATCGACCTCTCCATACGTTTACATAACTTCCCAATATAATATTGTAAGCACCTTGAAGGCTACTGTCCTCGCTCTCATCTATTTTTAACAAACCTAATCCCGCACCAACATAGGGTCTGATTGGACTATTTTTAAGTTTGATCGGTGCGATGAAATTTCCAGAAATTCCGAACATATCAGATGATCCTACACCAAAAAAAGCTTCTGGCATAAACTCTATACGACCTTTATTTCCTAAAGCATAGTGCCAACGGAAACCGATGTTAGCTGTACTCGTACCGCCTAAACTAAACCCTGCAAAACCTGACATTCCTGTGTATCTTACGTTACGGAAAAACTTTTTCACTCCCATGGTGTCTTGCATCATAGTCGTTTGAGCAGGGAAATTCATTCTTGTATTATTCTTAGTCGTACTAGGTATGTTGCCCATTCCAGTTCCTGCATCATCAAACATTTGAATCGTCGTGTTATTATTTTTTTGTGGAGTGTTTGAACTCGTTCCATTACCACCTTCTAAACTATTGATACGATCATTCATTCTAATCATATCCTGACGATTTTGATTCAATTTATCGTCTAGTTGATTTAGTGATTGCTCGAGTTGTTTTGTAAATTCTCCTAAATCTCTACGCAATTGATCGCTCACATTTTTCTCTAACTGTTCTTGTTGAACAGACATGATCGTGATTTGCTTTTCCAATTCACGAGTTCGACGGTTGATTTCTTGCTCTTTCAATACATCAGCAGTATTATCTGAAGAATTATTCAACATCTGAGACTGCACTTGCGGATAGAACTCATCTGAATAACCACCCATATTTTCTAAAATCTCTTCAATTAAGTTTTCAAATTCAGCTGGTGACATTCGGATACTACTACCTGAAGAAATATTATTCAAGGCATTCAACTGCTGCTGTTGCGCCAATTCTTGTTGACGGTTTTCTAACTCTGCAACGACCTGATTTGCCAATAGTTTTTCTTGCTTCAACTCTGCTGCTTTTGCGTAATCTTCCTTGGCAAGTGCTTCATTCAGTTTCTGTTCTAATTCCAACACTTTTAATTCGTACTGGTTTTTCAACTCTTCCGTCTTTAACTCGTTTTCTGCGCGTTGTAAAACCAAGGCATCATTAACTTTTGCATCAACTAAGTTCGATGGATCTTTTCCTCCTTTTCCAAAATTCAATAATAATCCTGTGTTATACATCCAACTGGTTTGAATTTCGTCTGGACCTTGTAAATCTTCTACCATAGAACCTGTTGTTAATAATGCTCTTGCACTACCAAATATCTTTAAGTTTTTAGATAATGGTAATGTTAAACCTAAACCTCCTAAAGCAAACCCTCGATCTTCTGCCGTGGTTTCCATAGTGGTACTGTCACTCAACATGATAGTACGGCTCTCATAATCATCTTGTACATCAATTTTACCACCACCAAGCATAATGAATGGAACAATACCTGTACTCGTGTTTAAACGCATTCTTAATTCACCACCATACATGGCCAATTGATCAAATTCTGAAACTTCACCATCTTCAATAGCTTGGAAATAAAATCCTCTTACTCCGATATACGGTCCGAAGTCAAAACCTGCGCTTCCACCAGCTACCCACGTGTCTCGATAAGCCAAAGATTCATCAAAGTTCAATTTACCTATTGTTGGTTCAATTGTTCCACCTAGACTTTTAAATCCACCTGTGATACTATTAAAATAAGCCTTGTCTAAACTAGATAATTCGCCTGGTTTACGACCACCCAAATAAAATTGAAGGGAAGCCCCAACCGACCAATTCGTTAAATCTTCCGATTCAAATGTTTCATCACTAACTCCAAAAGTAGCTTTATCTTCTTCTGTCAGCAAATTAGAACCGGCATTGAAGCGATAAGCAGTATTTCTTGCCTCAAGCACTAAAGTATAACGATCGGCAGCACTCAGTATAATTCCCAAACCAGCATTCAAATAGATTTGCCTATTCACAGCAAATGTATCTAATCCAATAGACTGAACGCCTGTTCCTATCGTAATGAAAGGTAAGAATTTCCCTTTGCTCAAATTCGCTTTGATGTCTCCTCCCCATCGAGTTACTTTAACATCTCGTGCTGTAAAGAGATCATCTGAATAATTTTCTAATCCAAAATCTGCAAAATTTGTTTTGGCATCTAAGGTTTGCATATAATTTCCTCGAACTTCAAAATATTGCCCAAATCCAAACCCAAATTTTCCTCCTACAAGTAATCCATCTTCAATACCCGCTTTGTTGTCCCAAAAAGTATATTCAGCATTAGGTGAAATGGTATAACTGATACCTGTGACCTGTGCATCAGATGAAAAAGGTATTATTAGTAATAGTAGAAAGGTAAGTTGTACTATTTTCTTTAACATGATTCTATTTTTTATGGTAATAAATGATTTTTATGCTTTTGAACCTAGCATTAGTTGTATTTAGGGTATAATCCAATTACCTGCGATTTGTTTATTCTAAGGCTAGATAAACTACTATATATGGACAGCAGAATTAAAAAAGGTCACTTTTTTTCAAAAAGTGACCTTTAAATATACCTTTCGTTTATAATATTTATTTGTACAAAAAACTATAAACCAGTAAATTATCTAACCAAATAATTAAATAAAAAAATCATATTACCTTTTATTTTTTTTATCAATCCATTCCTTTGCATTCATAAATGCTTCAATCCAAGGTGAAACAGCATCAGTACGACCTTTAGGATAATTGGCCCAGTTCCATTGAAATATAGACCGTTCAATATGTGGCATCATTACCAAATGGCGTCCATCGGCATTGCATAACATGGCTGTATTATAGTCGCTACCATTGGGATTGGCAGGATAACCCTCATAACCATATTTAGCTACTATGTGATACTCGGACTCAGCTTGTGGTAAGACAAATTTACCTTCACCGTGCGAAATCCAAACTCCCAATGTTGAACCAGCTAAACTAGATAACATGACGGAATTGTTCTCTTGAATTTTTACAGAAGTAAAGTTACTTTCATGCTTGTGTGAATCGTTATGCGCCATTTTTTCACCGTTTTCGGTAATCAAGTCCAATTCCATAAATAATTGACATCCGTTGCAGATGCCAACAGATAACACATCGTCTCGTTTAAAGAAATTGTCGAGTGTCTGCTTTGCCTTTTCATTGTACAAAAATGCACCTGCCCAGCCTTTTGCTGAACCTAATACATCTGAATTGGAAAAGCCTCCAACTGCTCCAATAAACTGAATATCTTTTAAAGTTTCTCGCCCAGAAATCAAATCCGTCATGTGGACATCTTTCACATCAAAACCTGCTAAATACATAGCATTTGCCAATTCTCGTTCCGAATTAGAACCTTTTTCACGGATGACAGCTGCCTTTGGACGAGGCTTAGAAGGATCAATTTTAGGTAATGTTCCTGTAAAGTTCGTCGGAAAAGTGTATTGTAATGCTTGATTTTTATAATTGTCAAAACGTTCTTTCGCCTTTTTCGCTCCTGACTGTTTACAATCTAATAAATAGGACGTCTCAAACCAAACATCTCGTAAAGTTGGAATATCAAAGGTGTGATTTTCAGAACCGTTTTTAATAGACAATTCTGATCCAGTTGTTACTGTTCCTATTTTATGAATAGTTATATTGTTTTTGGCGAAAACCGCTGGAGCTTGACCGCTTTTGGTTTGAAACACGATTCCGTTATTTTCAGCAAATAATAACTTAATGGTATCCTCCTCTCCTATCGAAGTTAAATCTAAATCCGCCGATAAATCATTATCTGCAAAACACATTTCAAGTAAAGTCGTAATTAATCCACCCGAAGCTACATCGTGTCCTGCCACAATTTCATCAGATTTAATTAAATCTTGAATGATATTAAATGTGTTTTTAAATAACTCGTTGTTTTGAATAGTTGGCGTTTCAGTACCAATCTTATTTTGAGTCTGTGCAAAGGACGAACCACCTAATTTGTAGCTGTCAGAAGATAAATTAATATAAAAAACAGCTCCTCCATTTTTTTGTAAAACAGGTTCAATGACTTTATTAATATCTGAACAGTTTCCAACAGCCGATATGACAACTGTTCCTGGAGATAAAACTTCTTTATCGCCATATTTTTGCTTCATGGATAAGGAATCTTTCCCTGTTGGAATATTGATACCGAGAGCAATTGCAAAATCAGATGTTGCTTGAACCGCTTCATATAAGCGAGCATCTTCGCCCTCATTTCGGCAAGGCCACATCCAGTTGGCGGAAAGGGAAACAGATTGTAAACCTTTGTGCATTGGTGCCCAGATAATATTGGACAAAGCTTCTGCAATCGCATTTTTTGCGCCTGCTGCCGCACTTATCAAACCACTTACAGGTGCATGACCAAGTGAACTAGCAATACCTTCAGTGCTATCATAGTCCAGCGCCATAACTCCACAATTATTTAATGGTAATTGAAGCGATCCAGCACATTGCTGCTTTGCTACTCGTCCACCAACACAACGATCCACTTTATTGGTCAGCCAATCTTTACAAGCAACGGCTTCCAATTTTAAGACTTGCGCTACATAAGATTGAATATTTTTAATATCGTAAGCAACAGCCTCATATTGACGGTCGATCGTTTTGTCCACCATATAAGTTGTTGGAGAACTTCCAAACATGTCTGACAAGGCTAAATCCATCGGTTTTTCGTTACGTTTTTCGGAGTTGAAGGTAAACCGATGATCGCCTGTAACCTCTCCTACTTGGTAAATAGGTGAACGTTCCCGTTCTGCAATCTCTCGCAGTTGATCCATATTTTCGGAAGCTATCACTAAGCCCATACGTTCTTGTGATTCATTGCCTATAATTTCCTTTGCGGAAAGTGTTGGATCTCCAATAGGTAGTTGGTCTATATCAATCTTACCTCCTGTTTCTTCAACCAATTCAGATAAACAATTCAAATGTCCACCTGCACCATGATCGTGAATAGATATAATTGGATTAATATCATTTTCAACCATAGCCCGAATCGCATTGGCAACCCGCTTTTGCATTTCAGGATTGGAACGTTGTACTGCATTCAATTCTATTCCCGAACTAAACTCACCTGTATCAGCAGACGAAACGGCTGCACCGCCCATTCCAATACGATAATTATCACCACCTAAAATAACAATTTTATCACCTGCTTTAGGTGCATCCTTGATCGCTTGATCGGCTTTTGCGTAACCAATTCCACCTGCTTGCATAATGACTTTATCGAAACTCAGATTCCGTCCATGTTCCGCATGCTCAAAAGTCAATAATGATCCGTGAATTAGGGGCTGCCCAAACTTATTACCAAAATCAGAAGCTCCATTAGACGCTTTTATCAAAATATCCATTGGTGTTTGATACAACCAATTACGTTCTGGCATTCCATTTTCCCAAGGACGATCATTGTTTAAACGAGAATATGCGGTCATATAAACTGCAGAACCAGCTAAAGGAAGTGAGCCTTTTCCACCTGCTAAGCGATCTCGAATTTCCCCTCCCGATCCTGTTGCTGCTCCATTGAACGGTTCAACTGTGGTTGGAAAATTATGGGTTTCTGCTTTAAGCGAAATTACAGAATCGAATTTCGTTTTTTGATAGAAATCAGCAGTTTCACCACTTTTGGGAGCAAACTGAGTCACTTTCGGGCCCTTTATAAATGCCACATTATCTTTGTAGGCAGACACAATATCATTTGGATTCGCTTTGGAGGTCGCTTTAATAAGCTTAAAAAGTGATGTATCTTTTTCTTCCCCATCAATCACAAAAACACCATTAAAAATTTTGTGACGGCAATGCTCGCTATTGACTTGTGAAAAACCAAATACTTCGGAGTCTGTTAGTTTCCGTCCAATTCGTTCAGCTACATTTTCCAAGTAGGTTACTTCTTCATCGTTTAATGCTAATCCCTCTTGTTCGTTGTACGCAGCTATATTATCTATTGACAAAACAGGTTCTGGGTGTACATTTATATCAAAAATGGTCTGATCGAGTGTTTCATATCTCTGTGAAAGCATCGGATCAAACTGTTTTACTTGATTTTCATTTACAAATTCCTCGATACGAATGATACCCTCAATTGCCATATTTTGAGTAATCTCTACGGCATTCGTACTCCAAGGCGTAATCATAGCAGCGCGTGGTCCGATAAATTTCTCATGGATTTCTTTTGTATCAATTTGAGGTTGATTTCCAAATAACCAAATTAGCTTTTCCGTATCATTTTTGGATAAGGTTTCATTGATTTGAACAGCAAATATTTTGTGTGTAGGTGTTCCGAAGAAAAGTATCATAGTTGGATAATTTTGAAGTTGTGAACTTTAGAAACATTCATTTTACCAATGCACCGCAAAGCTATCCTTTTTTACCAATATGAAAAAATGTATCTAATCACATGTTCTAAAAAAATTGATACCCTTCTTGTAAATTCTTTTATCCATTGTAAACTTCCTATCTTTAAGAAAACCCTTGATTTCCTGAGAAAATTAACCATTTTATGGCTTATGCCCAATCTAAATTACAACTCAATAAAACAGTCTTTTTTCCTCCTATTCTATTTTTAGTCATCACTATTGGATACAGTCTGTATGATAACACTCGATTTTTGGAATTGGCGAATACGGCTAAGACTTGGATTCTGGTCAATTTTGCAGGTTTATTTACGTGGAGTACTTTTTTGTTTTTGGTCATATTAACTGTAGTCTATTTTTCTCCTTTAGGAAAAGTAAAAATTGGTGGATCAGATGCCCTTCCTATCCTCACCAAATGGAAGTGGTTTACTATCGCTACTTGTACGACTATTGCTACAGGAATTTTATTTTGGGGAACGGCCGAACCTTTGTATCACGTGCATCAACCTCCAAGCGGATTGAGCATTGCGGCTAGTAGTGCGGACTCAAAAACATTTGCCATGTCAACCATGTTTATGCACTGGTCTTTTACACCATACGGGATTTATACGATCACGGGATTGGTTTTTGCGCTCTCCTACTACAACCTTCGGCAACCTTTTCGTATCAGTTCACTACTCTATCCTTTATTGGGCAAAAAAGCACATAGATCATTAGGAACGGCGATGGATATCATTTGCTTATACGGCTTAGTCGCAGGAATGGCAGCTTCACTTGGTGCGGGTATTTTTGCCTTAATGGGTGGCTTAGAAACAATATTTGGAATAGAAAAATCAGATACATTGCTCGGATTAATTGGACTAGCTATAGTTGTCTCATTCATCGCTTCGGCAGTCAGTGGTTTAAAAAAAGGGATTCAAATTTTATCAAACGGTAATATCAAAGTGTTTATAGCACTAGCCATTTTTGTATTGTTGTGCGGCCCGACTATACATATTTTTAAATATGGTATCAATGGTTTGGGTGATTATATTACCAATTTTTTACCCAGAAGTACACATATCGGCGTCTCTATCAACGATCAATGGTTATACGATTGGACTATTTTTTATTGGACGAATTGGTTTGCGTGGGCACCTATTTCTGCGCTGTTTTTGGGTCGATTATCCGTTGGGTATTCGGTTCGGGATTTTATTCATTTCAATTTAATCTATCCTTCTTTATTTGCGATTCTATGGATGGCCATTTTTAGTGGAAGTTCCGTTTATTTCGATAGTATTCAAGAGGGCGCATTGTTTTCCATTATTCAAAACCAAGGAGAGGAAAATGTGATGTATGCTATTTTGAATGAGTTGCCATTGAGTAAAATAATCAGTGTAATTACGCTTCTAGCCATTTTTGTATCTTATGTGACAGCAGCCGACTCCAATGTATCTGCCATGAGTGCCATGAGCAGTACGGGTATCAACCCTGAAAACCCAGAAGCTCCTTTATGGATCAAGGTGATTTGGGGAAGTTTAATTGGTTTGATTGCTTGGGTTATGATTACAACAGCAGGCATCGACGGTATTCGTTTATTGAGTGTTTTAGGTGGTTTCCCTGCTTTATTTTTAATTATTGCTGTTGCGATTGGTTTGGTAAAGATGTTGGTGCGAAAAGAAATACATTAAATTAACGATTCCATCTTTTAGCTTTCATGCGCTTGAGTTGATAAAACATGCCTCTATCCAATGGCGACCATAATGCTGCTCGTACACCCATTTTTATTAGTCCACGATTAACCCAAAAATTACAAGTATTAAAAGCATGATACACATCATTGGACTCATAAAAATTATCATCCGATGTGTATCCCACATCTGAAATGAGTATCGTTTTATTATTATCTGTTTCAAAATAACTAGAGATATATTCACACAAAATCAAATACTGCTCAGAAGTTAAATGTAGTATTTCAAAAAACTTATTACTTTCTGGTCGATTGGCGTAAGACGTCAAGTGCATACAAGTTGGACTTGGAATAAAGGCTGCCACTAACGCCGTCTTTGCTTTTAATTCTGCCCAAGAAGGTGTATCCAAATAAAATCCTTTGTCGCCCCAACCAATACCCAAATACGACTGCTCCGTAAATGGCGTATCATATTCTCGATCATCCACTACCCTACTCCAATCGAAACAAGCATGTATAGCTGGAACGATAAAATCTGTATGAAATCCATTGGAACTAATATAAACTTCTATTCCTTCGGTATTAATTCGATATTTCTTATTCACAGGGATGATTCCACCCAAAAGTGTTAATAATAAGTACAAGGTGATAATTCCAATAGAAATAATAACGATCCACACTAAACTAATTAATATTGCCATAACATTGAATAAAGGATAAGTTAACATGCTTATTAAAAGTAAGAACTTTTCTTAAATCCAACAAGTTTTGACCTTGCCACTTAAACTATCACTTATATTAGTTAAAAGGTGATAGTTTTGATTATCTTTGTACTTATACACTTATGTTCAAATCTATTTTGTGAAAAAACAACAACCAAAACCTACGGATAAATATATTGTTAGTCAGTCTAATTCCTTGATTGAAGCGGACTATTCGCAAACGAATTTGCCTGCCAAGACCATGAAAATTGGTCGATTGATTATTTCTAAAATCAGTCCCAATGATGAAGATTTTCGGATTACGAAGATCAATAACGCAGCTATTCGTCAATATCTAGGTTACAAAAAAAATGTCCCCTACAATCGTTTTAATGCAGATTTAGAGGATATTTGTAAACGTTTGAACGAACAAGTCATTAAAGTTTTAACTGACAAAGGAACTGTTTTGAATGCTTTTTTCATTTCTTCTTGGGAAATTGATACTAAACGAGATGAAACAACTTTTGAGATTTCAGGACGTCTGAAGGAGTATTTATTGCAGCTTAAACGCAATTATACCTCTTATCAGCTTAAAAATATTCCCAAACTTAATAGCTCCTACTCTATCCGAATGTATGAGTTGTTGAGTCAATACCGTCGTTTAGGTAGGCGAAAATTTGCCTTAGAAGACCTGAAGAAAAAATTGGGATGTACTTATAAACTGTATGGTCATTTCAAAGACAAAGCATTGACTAAGGCTCAAAAAGAATTGGTTAAGTATACAGATATTCGTTTTGATTTCGAGGAACTGAAAAAAGGTCGTAAAGTAACAGAAATAGTCATATATATATATCCTAATGACCCAGAAAGTAGCCCGAATCAAATGAGTTTGGAATTTTTGGAAGATGCTATTGAGCTAAAGGATAAGGTAGAACTCCCTGATCTGATTAAGAAAGAAATGAATCAAATTGGAATTAGCAATGAGAACTGCGCTAGTCTGTGGCAAAAAGGGTTTGATTTGATTGAAAGTGACCAAAAAAGGGATGCAGCTAAAAAAAGATGCCGAACTACAGAGATATATTTTATAGAAAAATTAACCCTGCTCAATCAATCCAAAACCACCTTAAACGAAGCGGGCTTTTTTATCAAAGCACTTAAAGAAGATTGGAATAGCCCAGCCCTTTTCCAGAAAACTAAAAAGACTACGCAAAAGGCAGAAACACAACAAAAGAAAGCCGAAGCAAAAGCACTTAAACTGGAGCTAAAACAGCTTAAAAAGGCACTAGAAGAGCAAGAACGTCAAATTTTTGAAACACTTTTGTCTAATACGGATACCTTTATAAAAGCCCATTCCAATTCGATCCAAAAACTGGGTAAAACCTATATTAAAAATATCAAAGGCAAATATGATTCTCCTATTGAAGAATATCGAAATTCAAGGTTTGTCTCTTCCTCAGTCAATATTTATTTTCGAGAAAACTATCCAGACTTATTTGCTCCAACTCAGCCTCTCGTTCAAAAAATGCGTACGGTTAAGACTCAGTTAGAGTTGATTGAATCGTTAATTAAATAGCTCACTCTTATATATCATGTTTCATCAGTTTCTATTATCACTCATTGAGTATAAGTTTTACTTTT
>JAHDFQ010000111.1:0-4669 GCA_020628085.1 Saprospiraceae bacterium | reverse complement strand
TATATCATGTTTCATCAGTTTCTATTATCACTCATTGAGTATAAGTTTTACTTTTCATCTTTACTATCACTCATTGAGTGTATTTTAATCTACTCAAAAGGTGATAATATGTATTAAATCAGGTAGTTTTTTATATTATATTACTCAAAAGGTGATAGTATCAACGTATTATGACTGAATAATGGATACATTTAATCTTTTTAACCTAATATTCGGATCATATATATTTATAAATATCGTTTTTACACTATGGATATAATGATAAGGGAATGTACTTTACTCAAAAAGTGATATTATACTCAAAAGGTGATATAGTTACTCAAAAAGTGATGGTTGCTTTCAAATGTAAACTCCTGATTATAAACATTTTATACTTGTTCAGCATTAAGTTATATCATTACAATAAAAACTCAAAAGGTGATATTTGACGACTCAAAAGGTGATATGAAATGCATATAAATAACTCATAATGAATACTTTGTGATGTTGCAAAACAATGTAATATATTAAACAAGATATTAAATGTAAAACATGAAATAGATACTCAAAAGGTGATTGTTGCTGTTTTTTTATCGGATATTATAAAATACAACTAGATATTGATTTTTCTATATAATCAGTCTGTTTTATTTAATTGATACTATCACCTTTTGAGTGGAGTACTTTCGACTTCTCTCTACTCAAAAAGTGATATTTAATCAATTTATTATTTTTTGATGCGAGGTCATTATTCATAGGTTACAGTATAACAAACGTACTATCACTTTTTAGCATTCAAATATATTCTTATCCACCTGTAATCATATTTGTTACTGAATATAATTTCTTATTATTGATATTTTGCAATTTTTTTCTAAAAAACTAATTTCTTAATCCCCCATACACTTTTATATTTTTTAATTTTAAAGACACTTTACTAAAAAACTATATAAGTAGAAGTAAATTCCTTTTTCTACTGTTAAATTAGCTAAAAAACACCTTATTGGTTGAGTATATCAACTTAGTTAGTTCAGTATTTCTAATTTTTTTAAACAAAAACTAACTATTCATTTAAAGATTATTTACATAAATAATCTTTAAATGAATAGTCTTTAATTAAATAATAAATAATCTTTATGGTTTTAAATGAATAATCTTTATATCTTTACATCAATAAATAAAGATTATTATACTATGGTTATAAGTTCAATGAATTTTAAAGGTGGTGCTGGCAAGACAATGATCAGTACCAATTTAGCAGTTGCTTTCGCTATGCTCGGAAAAAAAGTGGTGATAGTTGATACCGATGAGAGTTTTGCGTCTACCAAATGGGCCGCGAGACGTGAAGATGCAGGGCATGAGCCCGTCATTCCTGTTATGCAGATGATCGAATCGAAGACAATTGTATCTACTGTTCGTAATTTATCAGAAAACAATGATATCATTTTGGTAGATGGTCCACCACGATTAAATGCTTTAGTCAGTAAAATCATCCTATTATCTGACTTAGTGATAGTACCCGTCCCACCAAAAAGTGGAAATGATCGAGAAGTAACAGAAGATTTCTTAGAAGAATTTGATGCCGTACAGGAACGTCGTCCTGATGGAGAACGAACGGCAGCCTATCTTTTACCCAATATGGTGAAAGAAGGCTACAATTTACATAAAGCATTTATTCAAAGTCTGCCCCAACTATGTGAGGACTATCAAGTCGGACTGTTTGATAATCATTTAGGAGATTTGGTAGCTTTTGGGGAATCTAATCAGTTTGGCTTAGGGGTGGTTGAGCAAAGTGGAAAAGCAAAGCAACAATTGACAGCATTAGTACAAGAAATCGAAAAACTATCTATTAATTATTAATTCATTTTATCGATGGCAAAGAAAGAAGATTTAAAGAACTCATTTGGAGGCGGTTCTCGTCGTAGAAAGAAACCTATTCTTTCTGATGCGGAGATTAATAAGATAGCAGAAGAACGAGAAGTTATAAAAAAAGGTGTTGTTTCCGAAACAAATAAATCACCTACTAAAACCGAAGAAAATGCCCTCAAACCTAAACCTACTGCCAAAAAGCGGATTACTCCTACCCCTAAGAAAGTCAAAAAGTTGAAAAGGGTGGTTCAAGAAGGAGACGAAGCGGTCATAAAAACAAGTTTGGATATGCCTGTTTCTTTATATGAAGAAATGAAAATTCATTTGATCCGTCAAAAAAAATCTATGCGTGAATATTTATTAGATATGATAAAATCAGATTTAGCTAAACATAGCAAATAAAGATTATTCATTTAAAGATTATTTACATAAATAATCTTTAAATGAAAGGCTTTTCTTCACTTATACTAAACAGAAAGATTTTTAAATGGGACTCACTACACTTGATTGGATATTTATTATACTCTTTTTTATAATATCACTTGTAATTGGAATTTTGGCTGCAAAAAAAAGCTCTAAAAGCACATCAGCTTTCTTCTTATCTGGACGAAATATGCCTTGGTGGTTACTTGGTGTTTCTATGGTAGCGACGACCTTTTCAGCAGATACACCCAACCTAGTGACCAATTTAGTTCGTAAAGATGGTGTAGCAGGCAACTGGGTCTGGTGGGCGTTTTTAGTAACTGGCATGATGACCGTATTTGTTTATGCTCGTTTGTGGAGACGATCAGGAGTGTTGACCGATTTGGAATTTTATGAACTGCGATATAGCGGAAAGGAAGCAGCCTTTTTACGGGGATTCCGAGCGATCTATTTAGGTGTGATTTTTAATGTACTCGTCATGGCAACAGTTTGTTTAGCAGCAATCAAAATAGGAGGAACACTTTTAGGGTTATCACCTCTACAAACTCTATTTATTGCATCCATAGTAACAGTTGCTTATTCTGCGATTGGTGGATTGAGAGGAATTATTTTGACGGATTTTTTTCAATTTATCTTAGCGATGATTGGAACGATTTGGGCGGCTTACGTGATTGTAAATTTACCTGCTGTTGGTGGATTAGAAAATTTGTTGCAGCATGAAAATGTCATTGGAAAAATTAATATTTTTCCAGATATCAACAATACAGAAGTTTTTGTTTCGCTTTTGATTATTCCATTAGCCGTACAGTGGTGGTCAGCTTATTATCCAGGTGCAGAACCTGGTGGGGGAGGGTATATTGCCCAACGGATGTTAGCTGCTAAAGATGAGAAAAATGCTGTTGGAGCGACTTTAGTGTTTAATATTGCTCATTATGCACTTCGTCCTTGGCCATGGATTCTGATTGCCTTAGCATCACTCATTATTTTTCCAAATTTAGAAAGTTTAAGTGTCGCTTTTCCAAATATTGATCCAAGTGTAATTGATGACGATATGGCATATCCAGCTATGCTAACATTTTTACCAGCAGGTTTATTGGGAATTGTCATAGCTTCATTGATAGCGGCTTTTATGTCCACAATTTCAACACATTTGAATTGGGGTTCATCCTATATAGTCAATGATGTATATCAACGTTTTATCAAACCAGAAGCAACAGAGCAAGAATTGGTTAATGTTGGACGTGTCTCAACAGTAATATTAATGGTTTTTGCTGCTATTTTTGCTTTGTTCTTACAAAATGCAAAAGAGGCGTTCGGAATTATCATATTAATGGGAGCGGGGACTGGTTTACTATTTATCTTGAGATGGTTTTGGTGGCGTATTAATGCATACAGTGAAATTGCGGCGATGGTGATTTCCTTTTTAGTTGCTATGACCTTTAAATTTATAGTACCAAAAGGAACACTAGAAGGACACGAAGAACTGATTTTAGGAGTTGTGATAACTACAATTGGTTGGATTGCCGTAACATATATGACTCGTCCGACAAATGAAAAGACGTTGATTGATTTTTACAAACTTATTCAACCACATGCAAACGGTTGGCAGCCCATTATCAAATCTGGAAAAGCAAAAGGAGAACTAACGAAAATAGAGGTAACCACAGGAAAACTCCCCAACGAATTGCTAGGGATGTTTTCAGGTATCTTTTTGGTGTACGGCGCACTGTTTACTATCGGTTATGGTTTGTATGGGCAGTACACGTTTATGTTCATCGGTTTGGGAATTAGCTTGGTTTCAGCCTATATCATGTATCAAGTGTGGAAAAACATGGATACTAATTATTAGAATCATGCAGGTTTTGCATTTCCATTGAACCGTCTTCTTTAATGTCGTTTGGTAATTTTCGGCTACTTGCCTCAATTGCATCATCAAGTTGGCGACGTGTATTCAGTGTTTTATTACCAATATAATGGTTTTTATCACTCATAACATCCATATTACCAACCATTTTCTCGCTAGTATAACTACCTGCAATTGGAATATATTTGGAAGGTTCTTTTTGAAAATCTTGCATATTCTCTGCATTGGCAAACTGGTATGTATAATCACCAATACTAAACTGATAGCGTTTTTGACCTTTTAAAGGTTCGTTATTATAGTAAGCAACAGGATCAAACCCATCCATTGCAATTCCGTCTCCATTTGCATCTGAAATATTCATAATCATTTGGTTTTAAATTAATTAAAGCTAACCTAAAACGAATGATGACTTCTAATGTTCAATTTCAGTGTGTTCATGTGCGTAGGTGTTCCAGTGTTAACGTTAGAAACGCTCTTAGACATGAACACATGAACACGTTATTTAACACGACTCCCTTCTTCCTCCAGACCAGT
>JAHDFQ010000110.1:10652-16985 GCA_020628085.1 Saprospiraceae bacterium | reverse complement strand
GATGCAGTTGGCTTGGCAAGTTATACCAATAATTTTACAGATTTAGAACTTCGTACCTTTCAACCAGAACCACCCGTCATTAACATCAACGAATCGGCTGTTGAAACAGCGACTGTATCACTAGGTGTGGAGGCTAATTATGTGCTTTGGGATGGTGGTGCGGGGAAGTATCGCTATCAGCTCTTACAGGGTTTATCCGCTATTGAAAAAGCTAAGCAAGAGGTCATTATCAACTCAATCGTCACTGCAACTTCTAGTTTGTATTATGAAATCTTGAAACTTCAAAATCAAGAGGCACTTATTTTAGAAAATATTGAAGTAACCAAAGAACGCATTCGTAAAATTGAGGACAAAGCGGAGTTTGGAAAAGCGAATAAATTAGACAAACTACAAGCTGAAACTACGCTCAATCAAGATTTAACGGCTCTGGATAATATCAATCTATTCAAAGCGAACTTACTCATCGATTTACAGGATTTAATCCAAACGGAAACAGAGCAGCAATATACGCTTGCACCTCTAGAAATAGATTTTTCAATACCCAATGAAAATGAAGTGGAACAATCTATTCGTGCTAATAATCCACAAATTCAACTGACCAATCAAGGGATTTCTTTGGCAGCATTAAACGTAGAGTTAGCGGATGCTGCCACTAAACCGACACTCGTTTCATTTGCTGAAGCGGGTTACTTTTGGCAAAAAAATGATGTTCAGCAGCTTGCTAGAATCCGAAATATAGGTGGGACGATTGGTGTTTCTGCTCGGTATAATTTGTTTGATGGTGGCGTCAATAAAACCAAAATTCAAAATGCCAAAATTTCTAAAGAAATTGAGATGATGAAAATACAGCAGTTAGAAGATGATCTAATCAATTCCGCCAAGAAAGAAATCGTCAATATGCGATTAATACAATCTTTATTGGTACGAGAAGAAACAAACTTACAAACTTATCAGGAGAATTATGACAAAGTGAATGAACGCTACAGACTCGGTAAATTACCTGAAATTACGCTTCGAGAAGCACAATTGGCCTTAACTAGTTCAAAGCTCCATACAGCTAATTTGAAAGTTGATTTTATGAGTTCAAAAACACGTCTTCTTCAACTTATGGGGCAGTAGAACTTAAAGTAACGAGGCGACTTTAGTCACCTCGTTACTACTAACACAGAACATCTTTTGTCATTTAACGGTATTTATCCTATTAAACGTTCCAATTCTTTTTATTCTTCGATTACATTGCAAGTATTTGACAAAAAAGTACAACGCTTACGCTATTTTTGCAATACTAAAGCGAGGAGTTGACTCCAGTCAACTCCTCGCTAACACCACCATCACATGACTAAAATTTATAATGGAAGAAATTCAATATATCGGAGAACATCTTTTGCCAGGACAAATTGGGCATGTCTTCATTCTGTTAGCATTTGTGGCAAGTTTACTGGCTACGGGAGCATATATTTTTGCTACTAACAAACGGGATACAGCGGAATTTGCTTCTTGGAGAAAGATCGGACGTATTTCGTTTAGCTTGCATACCATTAGTGTGTTTTCGATTATCGGACTCATTTTTTATGTGATGCTCAATAAGTATTATGAGTATCATTATGTTTTTGAACATGTTTCGGATGATTTGCCGTTTAAATACATCTTCTCGGCTTTCTGGGAAGGACAAGAGGGGAGTTTTCTACTTTGGATGTTTTGGCATGTGGTCTTAGGAATGATTTTGATGTTTACTGCCAAAAAATGGGAATCACCCGTACTAGCAATGATTTCATTGGTACAGGTTTTTGTGAGCTCCATGATTCTCGGAATCTTTATCGGAGATTATAAAATTGGTAGTAATCCGTTGGTCTTGTTTCGAGATGTGAGTCCTTTACCGCTGTTCAATAATGCGGATTATGTCGTGCAATTAGGTCAATTTGCGGATGGTTTGAATCCATTATTACAGAACTATTGGATGACGATTCACCCACCTACTTTGTTTTTAGGTTTTGCTTCAACGATTGTTCCGTTTTGTTTTGCAATCGCTTCACTTTGGATGAAAGACTATAAAGGTTGGTTAAAACCCGTTTTACCTTGGGCTTTGTTTTCTGGTGCTATCCTTGGAACGGGAATTTTAATGGGTGGTGCCTGGGCTTATGAAGCCTTGAGTTTTGGTGGTTATTGGGCTTGGGATCCAGTAGAAAATACCTCGCTTGTACCTTGGATTATTTTGGTAGCGGGTATTCACACCAATTTGGTGGCTCGAAACACAGGTCACGCCATCAAAAGTACCTACGCATTTTATCTGTTGACGTTTATTATGATCGTGTATTCAACGACCTTAACTCGTTCAGGAGTTTTAGGTGATACCTCTGTTCACGCCTTTACAGAAATGGGATTAGAGAATCAACTCTTGGTTTTTATTTTGTCTTGTGTCGCTATTTCAATTGGTTTCTATGTTTGGAATGCGAAATCTATTCCTGTTCCTGTTAAAGAAGAAAAGACCCCTTCTCGTGAATTTTGGATGTTTATTGGTTCTTTGGTATTATTATTTTCTGCTATTTTAATTACGTTCACCACGTCTATTCCTGTATATAACAAAGTAGCGGAAGCTCTTTTTAATTATGATTTGAACTGGTCTGCACCCGTTGATGTAGTGGCACATTACAACAAATATCAATTATGGATTGGTGTGTTTGTAGGTGGTCTGTCTGGATTTGCTCAGTTTTTACGTTACAAAGCAGTTAATTGGCAAAAGTTTCAACGTAAGTTTTGGTTACATATTGGAGTTTCTGTATTGATTAGTGTGGTGTTAACTTATTTGTGTAGTCATTGGATCAACATGCAAGCATGGCAATATCTGCTACTTGGATTTACAGGTATTTTTACGGTTATTTCTAATTTAGATTATTTGGTAACAGTTGCTAAAGGAAATTTAAAGCTAGCTTCTTCTGCGGTGGCACATGTTGGTTTCGGTGTAATGGTCATCGGGATTATGGCATCTGGTTTAAACAAAAAACATATTTCTACCAATCCGTTTGCACAACGAGGTTTACTAAACGAAGAAATGTTAGGAAAGAACGTCCTTTTATTTGAAGGTATTCCAATGTTTATGAGCGGTTACGAAGTGACTTTCGTCAAAGATACGGTGAAAGAATCCGAATTTATTCGGGAATTTACCGTCAATTACAAAAAATACGACGATGAAAAAAGTGAAGTTATAGAAGAATTTAATTTATATCCGAATGCTTTGTATGATACGAAGTTCACCAAAATCGCTTCTACCAATCCATCGACGAAGCATTATTGGGACAAAGATATTTTTTCACATATTGCATCATTGCCACCAAGTTTACGTGATGCAGAGGAAGCCAGAGCTGTTGAAGATAGTTTAGATTATCGTTTGTTTGAAGGGCGAATTGGAGAGTCTTTTATGATGTATGATACGACTGTAGTAAAAGATAGTACCTTTATAAAGGAATTTGAAATTACACTCAATAGCATCAATCGAAACCCAACACATCCTGATTACATTCCAGAAGAAGGTGATTTGGCGATGGGCTTAAATATGAGTATGAAGTATATCGGAAAAGATACGGTTTATCAAATTGAACCCGTGGCGGTGATACGTGGACCGTTGATGTATAGTTTTCCTTCTCAGATTAATAAAATTGCAACGAAAGTACGCCTAAAGGAGGAAACCTTGATGAATATCATTCCACCAGAAGAAGAACTGGGCTATCAGAAATTTGATCTTCAAAAAGGGGAGAAAATTAATTTCAATGGTATGGAAATTACCTTTGAATCTTTTGATAAAGAGGCTACTTCACCTGCCTATCAGTCGCAAGAAGGCGATATTGCCGTTGGTGCAAATATAAAGATCACTACTAAAGAGAGTACAACACACGAAGCACATCCGATTTTCTTAATTCGTGGTTCAAGACCAATGGACGTAAAAGATGAAGTGACAGATTTAGGTTTACATTTCCGTTTTATGAAAGTGAATCCACAGACGGAAAAGATCGAATTATTAATTGCTCAAAAGGATGTATCCAATGAAGTACTACCAATTGAGATTGCTACTAATTCTTTCCGTGACGACTGGATTGTACTTGAAGCCATTGAGTTTCCTGGTATTAAATTGGTTTGGTTAGGTTCAATCATGATGATGTTTGGGTTGGGAATGGGTATGTTTGGGAGGTTTGGAAAGGTGTAATGTGTTCATGTGAATGATATTTAACGAAATGAAATGAAAATAGAGTTGAAATTTGATAAAAGAGGACATTTATTACCGTATGGGAAAAATCAAATATCGTTTGATGATTTCAGAAATTACTTTATAGAATCTTTTGATAAAGGTTCTTCGAGGCTGAGATATTCAATAATTACACAAATTATTTAGAATCGTTCAAGTCGGAAATAACTACTAATTTTAGACAATGGATTAATGGTAGTTTCGTTACAAAAAAGAATAATCCTAATGATATAGATTTTGTAAGTTTGATTGATTATAGAATTGCAGAAGATAAGTACGATCTTTTGTCCAATAAATTTATCAACAAAAGTGCTTTAAAGGAATTTAATTTAGACGCATATCTTGTTAGAATCTTCCCACAAGATCACAGGGAGTATAGCAAAACTCAATCAGATTTATTATATTGGGAACATTGGTTTACTCGTTCTAAGAAAAATAGAATGAAAAAACGATTCCCAAAAGGCTTTGTTGAGCTATCATTTAATACATAAGTTAGTTGATAATGAAAAATCAAGAAGTAATTAGTGAAGAAATAGCAAATGTAATTGACATTTTAGAGCAAATCGAAGATCTAAAAAAAATGATAAGTATCCATCTAAATGATGACGATGACTTAATGATAAATCAGTACAAATATCGTAAAGCGACTTTACTGAAAAAACTAAGCGAATCATTAAAAGATTTCGACATTTCACCTACTGATCTAGCTGCATAAAAGATAAGAAAGTTTAGGGTAGTTAGTTAAAAACTCTGTGTAACCCAGTCTGACCGTCGGGGAACTCTGCGAAATTCTCTGCTCAACTCTGTGGTAAAAAATGTCAACATTCAACAATGAAAAACCTTCCAAAAATCGTTCTCATTGGCGCAGGAAATGTCGCCACACACCTTAGTCAAGCATTGTACGAAAACGGAATCCAAGTCCTACAAATATTCAGCAGAAATCTTCAAAAAGCAACAGAACTTGCTCTTCAAATCAATGCTCAACCCACCAATGACTTATCCAAAATAACAGATAAAGGAACAATCTATATCATTGCTGTTCACGATGATGCGATTCGAGAAGTGGCGGAACAATTAGCATATTTGAAAGGAGAAAAACGCTTATTTGTACACACTTCAGGGGCAACACCATCGACAGTTTTTAAAGGTGTTTTTAAGAATTATGGCGTGTTTTATCCCTTACAAACTTTCTCAATTGATCGAAAAGCGAATTTCCAAAATATTCCAATTTGTACTCATACTAAAAAGAAAAATCGAATAAAAATACTAGAAGAACTAGCCCAAAGAATCAGTCCGAAAACATATAAAATCAACGATCAACAACGAGCCACTTTACATGTAGCGGCTGTTTTTGTCAATAATTTTAGTAATCATCTGTTTCACATTGGTGAACAAATTTGCGAGGATGGAAACGTTGATTTCGATATTTTACGACCACTTATCCAAGAAACAACAGCTAAAGTTCAATCCAATCGACCCATAGAAATGCAAACAGGACCCGCCAAACGAGGCGATGTCAAAACTATTCAACGGCATTTGGATTATCTAAAAGATCAATCTCATTTCAAAGATATTTATGAATTGTTGACGGCAAATATTAGTAAAACGTATCAATAAATTTTAACAACATCCACCACCTGGTGTACAACTATTTGGATTCGATTGTGTCAAATCAAACATGGTATTGTAAGTAGATTTCTCTGGAACACCGCAAGCATCCTGAGCCAGACATTGTGTGGTTTTAGACTTTAAAATAAAGGTCGATCCATCATGTGCCAAGTCATATTTACCAATCGTATGACTCTGATATTCTACCTCAATTTCTAAATCTTCCATGTTCAATATTTTCTCAGAAAGATTGATAATATGTAATAATTTGGTAGGTTTTAAGCGATGTTCATAATCATCTGCATTCCAAAGCTGAAAATTAGCCACTTTTTCTTTACGTTCTACACCACCGCAATCAATAAAATGTTTGGTCACCACACCGACTTCTGTCACATGAAAATGTTCTGGAACTTTTGTTCCATTCTCTAACTCAAAATCCACTCGCTCGGCAGTTGCCAATATATTTTTTAAATCTGAAATTTTCATAA
>JAHDFQ010000110.1:0-10552 GCA_020628085.1 Saprospiraceae bacterium | reverse complement strand
AAATCCACTCGCTCGGCAGTTGCCAATATATTTTTTAAATCTGAAATTTTCATAATTCATATTTTTATAGTCAACATTTAAATTGATAACTGACAAACTAATAACTAAAATTAAGTAGTAATTTACTTCGTCAACATCTAAACGAGTCAACTAATTCACCAGTAACAAATCAACCAAATGGCAACGCCATTTACTCTGTTGCACCAAGCGTTACAGGAATCGTTATTTCTTTTGCATCTCTTAATAGGGTGACCGTTACCTCCTGACCTGCTTTATATTTTTCTAAAGTTAATAATAAATCATTGTTAGTTTCTACTTTTTCATTATTGATCGCTTTTATAATATCACCCAGTATAATTTCCCCTCGTTGATTGCGGAGTGTTGGTTGAATACCAGCCTGTTCAGCAGGTCCGCCTTTAGTCGTATTAATCACCAAAATTCCTTCTACACCAATTCGACTCATAAATTGATTGTTCGCAGGTGTGATACCCAAAACAGGACGTTGTAATTTACCATATTTCAACAAATCAGGAACAACCCATTTCACCACATCCACAGGAATGGAGAACCCAATACCAGCATACGCACCCGACGGACTATAAATAGCGGTGTTGACACCAATCAATCTTCCTGAAGAATCCAATAACGGCCCACCAGAGTTCCCTGGGTTAATAGCTGCATCCGTCTGAATAGCACCTTTAATGGGCAGTCCCGAAACGGATTGTATTTCTCTATCCAAAGCACTAATGATACCCGTTGTTAACGTTTGATCCAGACCAAATGGATTTCCAATCGCATAGACCGATTGACCAACCAATAAATCATCTGATTGTCCAACAGCCAGTGCTTTGAGTAGCTTTTTTGGGGCTTCAATTTTCAATACAGCCAAATCTTTATCAGGGGCAGTTCCAACTACAGTAGCTGGCCAAGTCGAGCGATCTGAAAGCGTCACTTTTGCTCGTGCTGCTCCTTGAATCACATGGTAATTGGTAATAATATGTCCTTCTTGATCCCACACAAACCCAGATCCATTTCCACTAGGAATTTCGGTAACATTCATAGAGAAAAAGTTACGTTGATACGTTGTTGTAGTGATAAATGTAACGCTCGGTGCGGCATCCTCAAATAGCTTGATCGTTGCTTTTTCAGATGCATTTAATCCATTGATCGATGTATTTTCAGTAACTGATTCTTCTTTATTCGGATTTGATTCATTAGAAACTAAAGTCTGTTGTTCTTCTTTAGAAATGTTTACTTTTTTTGGTTCTGAATTATTTAATGTCCATGATGAACCTACAAAATAGCCTAGTCCCAATAAACAAAAGGCTAAGATCAATTGTGCGATATTTTTCATAGATAATGAGTAGTTGTTTTGATGAATTTGACTTGTAAGAAAATCTTTATTTGATTGTGAAATGAGATTTCTTCTATTGGACAGTTAGCTGTAAGTTTTGTTTGATGTTTTGCTTTATCATTCTTCTACTGAAGCTAATATTATTTTATATAACCCTTTACTTACTCTAAACCCTATTTCTTCAATTAGTTTATCTAAGAGTGGTTTTAATTCTTTTATATATCCTTCTCGTTTTCCTTTTACTAACACACCTAATAATCCTATTATTTCTAGACCTTGTTGTTTCGCTATGCTTCTTCCTTTACGTTCGTCAATTATCAATAAATCTGCTTCTACTTCTCTTGCTAATATTATCGCTTCACATTCTCCTAAGTCTAGATAATCCGACAAGTTTTCAACTGCTTGACGATCTTTCACTTTTTTAACAATCAACCAACTGATAGAATCAATTATCTCGCTGTGATTTTCGTATTCTCTTAACTCTTTATATACTTGTTCAGGAACTAGAACCTCTCCATAGAGGTTATTTAATATTTGTAAATGATCAATTTGGATGAGGTTCGTTGTGGCAGAAGTATCACTTATAACTAGCATACTCAACTTAATCGTTTTATAGTTTCTAAATCTGCCTCAAAATCTTCTATATCATATTTTATAAAAATCCCTTTCTTTGACAGTTCCTTTTGAAACTCTACTTGAGTTAAACCAGCCATTTTTTTTGCTCTTCCCATAGTCAGCTGCTCTTTATCATAAAGGTAAACCGCCAGTTCCAATAGCAATTCGCTCTTATTTTGTCGCAGCTCTTCTAATATACTTTTTGGTATTACTAAATCTTTCATTTTTAGCTGTTTTACCTAGATTAAATATTTGATTGTTACCTATCAATGTAATCCCTTTTGGTAACTAACGAAATGGAAAATGAAAAAGTTGTAACGATCAGATAATAACTTCATTCTCGAATACCTCTACACATAATCAAAAATTCCTTCAGGAATATCCATCACAATAGCATCTACAAAACTATGATCGTTGATACTCATTAATTGAACTGTTGAAATGGTATTGATCTTATCAGCTTCCAATGGCGCTTCTATTTTGATATAGTTGTCCGTAAAACCAGTCATTAAATCGGCTTGTTTATGGGCTTCAAACAAGACATCTCTACGGCGACCTAAAAAGCGATTGTAAAAAGCCCTTTTCTTCTTTTCGGAAAGAATAGTCAGCATTTTATTACGTTCTCGACGTATGTGCATGGGAACAATATCTCCCATTTCTGCCGCAGGCGTATTAGCCCGTTCCGAGTAAGTGAACACATGTAAATACGAAATGTCTAGTTCATTAATAAAACGATAGGTTTCTTCAAAATCTTCTTTTGTTTCGCCCGGAAAACCTACAATCACATCTACACCGATACAGCAATGCGGCATGTGTTGACGAATAGATTCCACTCGATCTGCATATAGCTCTCGTTGATAGCGACGGCGCATTGCTTTGAGTTGTTTGTTATTTCCAGACTGTAACGGAATATGAAAATGCGGTACAAAACGATCCGATTGAGCGACAAACTCTATAATTTCGTTGGTCAATAAATTGGGTTCTATAGACGAAATCCTGAATCGTTCAATACCTTCAACTTTATCAAGTTCTTTTATCAAATCAATAAATAAGGCTTCTTTTTTAGGTTTGACTCCCTCGATGACTTCTGTTCCATTTCCAAAATCACCAATATTCACACCTGTAAGGACAATTTCTTTTGTACCCATTTCAGCAATTTTATGGGCATCCGCTACTACCTTTTCTATCGTAGAACTTCTGCTTTTTCCACGAGCCAACGGAATCGTACAAAATGTACATTTATAGTCACAACCATCTTGTACTTTTAGGAAAGAACGAGTACGATCTCCAAATGAAAAAGCATTGACAAAATCACGAGCTTCCTTTACTTCACCTGCCTGCACCATACCTTTTCCTGATACTTTGGTTAGGTCATCAATATAATCTAGAATACGGAACTTTTCTGCCGCACCCAATACCAAATCTACTCCTTCTATATTGGAAATTTCTTGTGGTTTGAGTTGTGCATAACAGCCAATAACAACCACAAAAGCGCTTGGGTTTTGTTTTAAAGCTTGGCGAACAATTCTACGACATTTTTTATCTGCAAAATCTGTTACAGAACAAGTATTGATTACGTAAATATCTGCACCCTCCTCAAATTTGACCGCAGCATAGCCTTTTTCTTCAAAAAGACGAGCAATAGAAGAGGTTTCTGAGTAATTTAATTTACAACCGAGCGTGTAAAATGCGACTGAACGTGGTGTCATATTTTGTTAGTTAATGCAAATTGCAGCGTAACTTATAAATTATTTGCTGCTATTTGATTATCGTTGAATGTAAAATGCAAAAATACGGTTTTTTGGAAGAGGACGTAATACTTATGGAACAGAAAACTTGATAAAATAACCCGAAAAAGAGAAAAAATAACCCAATAATGAATTTTTTTAGATAAAAAACTTACATTTGCTCTTGCTATTATAGCAAACAGTACGAAAAACAATAAGTCGTCCTATTTCCTATTTGGGCGAAACAAAACAACCAACTAAGAAAGGCTGTATTGACATCATGTTGATACAGTCTTTTACTTTTTCTTCAATTCTACTACTTTGTCTAAATCATCTAAAAAAATTGTTGTTGGTTCTTCGTCAGAAGTGGCGTACATGGTTTTAAAACGAACATTTTCTCTAATTTCGGAACATACATAGCTGAAATTATCGTGTATTTGTTGATGGTAGCTTTCATCAAAACCAGTAATCATCACAATAATTTCTGCGCTCAATTTGGTTAAATCAGCTAATCTTTTTCCATGAATGGGACTGCTTTCATCCATGATATGTACGAGTGTCCAATTGACAGGGAACATTTTTATTTCAGATAATTCTAATTCTAACGGTTCAAACTGCCGAACTTTTGTACCAAAACGTTCCGTTACCCAAGTAATAACCATCTTTGCCTTTAGATTAGAAATTCGATGATTTCGTTTGTTGACAATCCGACATTGAAAACTCATTTGATCTCTAATTGGGGTAAATATACCGATCTTACTAAACGAAATATGGGAACGAGGTTGTGCAAAACGGGCAAAAAATAGACCCGTGACGATAGCAAATAAGATCAAACCTGTTAAGGCACATAAAGAAGCAACTATATTCGCCAAAACACCTTCTGGATAAATCGCTCCATATCCAACTGTTGTAAATGTTTGGGCACTTAAACAAAAAGCATAGAAAAAATCATTAAAAAAAGTACCTTTAGGAACACCACTTAGTTCTTGAACGCCGATCCATGTAAAAATAAGGGCAAAAATGGCATTTAAAACTACACAGGCTAAAAGGGTCACAAAAAATAAACCTCTAAAACTTAGGTTCATTAATATTTGATACGTATCCCACGAAATATTTCCCTTTCGTATGATATTAAATGAACCATCTTGATGAATCAGACGATCGCCAGCCTGCGTGATTTTAGACCCAAAGCCTAGATCTAAAGGTATTTTTCGTTTTATAGACATATGTATAAATGTATCCTTTTTTATAAATAATCAACAAATACAAAGAAGTATCGTTTTATATTTTTACGGTAAATATATTCAAGTTCTATTTAAACTTTAGTAATATAGAACAATTAGCTCAAAACAAGTATACAAGATGAAACGAAGTAATTTATGTGTTACGCAACCCGTCGAGACGGAAGATATTAAACTTAGTAACATCAAAACAATAGCGGCTGGTGTTCCTGCGATTACTTCGTCAGTCAACCATATGATTAAAGAGCTAAACCCCAAAATCTGTGCATCCACTTTGTTCAGCGTCAATCAAGTAGATGGATTTGATTGTCCTGGTTGTGCTTGGCCTGATCCTGACGATGCGGAAGACCGAAGCAGCTTGGGTGAATATTGTGAAAATGGGGTCAAAGCCATCGCTGAAGAAGCCACCACCGAACGTATTGAGAATAGCTTTTTTGAAAAATATTCGGTTCAAGAATTATCTCAATGGTCAGATTATAAATTGGGAAAAAGCGGGCGTTTGACACATCCTATGTATTTACCAAAAGGAAAAAACCACTATGAACCCGTTTCTTGGGAAAAGGCATTTGACTTAATCGCAGAGGAGTTACACGGATTGGATCACCCTAATGAAGCAATTTTTTATACTTCTGGAAAAACGACAAACGAAGCTGCATTTGTATATCAATTATTTGTACGTCAATTTGGTACAAACAATATGCCCGACTGTTCTAATATGTGCCACGAAACCAGTGGTGTTGCCTTGTCTGAAACCTTGGGTATTGGGAAAGGATCGGTGCGATTAGAGGATTTTTATATAACAGATTTGATTATGATCGTGGGGCAAAATCCTGGTACGAATCACCCTCGTATGATGACTGCTCTGCAAAAAGCCAAACGAGCTGGAGCAAAAATTATTTCCGTCAATCCACTACCCGAAACGGGCTTAATGCGCTTCAAACATCCGCAATCACCAACGGATATCTTAAGTTCAGGAACACAATTGACCGACTTGTTTTTACAAGTGAAAATCAACGAAGACCTCGCCTTATTCAAAGCAATTTTAAAATTATTGTTAGAAAAAGAACGAGCTAATCCCAATACTATTTTCGACCATGAATTTATTCAAAATAAAACAGATGGATACGATGAATTGGTGGCTAGTTTAGAAGATGTAAACGTTGCTGAATTAGCTCAACAAGCAGGATTGACTTTAGAACAAGTAGAAGAAGCGGCTGAGCTAATCGCTAACGCTAAAAAAATGATTATTTGCTGGGCAATGGGGATTACCCAACATAAAAATGGTGTAGCAAATATCCAAGAATTGGTCAATTTACTATTACTAAAGGGTAGTATCGGAAAGCCGGGTGCTGGGACATGTCCCGTCCGTGGACATAGTAATGTACAAGGAGATCGGACGATGGGCGTTTGGGAAAAACTAAAGCCTGAATTGGCTAAAAATTTAGAAAAGAATTTTGATTTTGTACCACCAAAAGAAGAAGGATACAATACGGTCAATTCTATAAAAGCCATGCACGAAGGCAAGGCGAAGTTTTTCTTTGGAATGGGTGGAAACTTCATGTCGGCAACACCAGATACAGCATATACAGCCGAAGCTTTACAAAATTGTTCCATGACTGTACAAGTTTCGACTAAACTGAATCGTGGACATTTAGTGACGGGCGATGCGGCTTTGATTTTACCTTGTTTGGGTCGAACCGAACGAGACATTCAAGCAAGTGGAAAACAGTTTGTCAGTGTAGAAAATTCGATGGGTGTAGTACATCAATCCAATGGTTCACTAGAACCAGCTTCGAATATGCTGATGAGTGAAGTGGGTATTGTTTGCTGTTTAGCGAAGGCAGTTTTGGAAAACAGTAAAACCGATTGGTTGGGTTTCATGGAAGACTATGATCGCATCAGATGTGCCGTTGAAAAAACGATTCCTGGATTTAAAAATTACAACCAAAGGGTACGAGAACCAGGCGGGTTTTATTTGCCAAATGGTGCAAGAGAAGGAAATTTTGATACCAATAATAATAAAGCACACCTGACGGTCAATCAAGTGCCTAATCACCAATTAGAAGCACATCAATATCGGATGATGACGATACGCAGTCACGATCAATTTAACACCACTATTTATGGCTTAAACGACCGATATAGAGGTATAGAAAATGGTCGAAGAGTCATAATGATGCACCCAGATGATATTAAAAAATCGGGTTTCCAAAAAGGCGATTATGTTGATCTAATTGGGTATCACGAAGGCAAAAAACGTGTTGCGCCACACTTTATGATTGTCGAATACGATATTCCACAGCAATGTGTAGCAACCTACTTTCCAGAAACCAATATCCTTGTCCCAATTGACAGTTATGCGAGTGAATGCAAAACACCTGCAAGTAAATTAGTCATTATTGAACTAGAAAGTTCTAATTATAGGTAAGTAGTAAGTTAGAAAAACCTACTTTACCCATCGAGCAGGTAAGTAATTTTGTCCAACCACTTCAATAGGAAAAGTTTAATGTCTAACTATGATAAAACTATTAGTGATTTTAAAACAAACAAACCAATGCAACATAAAGAAGAAATCTATATCATTGGCGCAGGAATAAGCGGTTTAATTGCGGCTTATGAACTGGAACAAGCAGGCTACCGCCCAATAATTATAGAGCAAACGAGCGAAGTTGGTGGACGGGTCAAAACGTTAAATAAAAAGGGTTTTGCATTAGATATTGGGTTTCAGGTATTACTAGATGCATATCCGTTAGCTCAGAAATATCTGGATATGGAAGCTCTTCAGTTGAATCAACTAGAATCAGGTGCACTGATTTATGCTAATAATACTTCTTATTTGATTGGTGATCCACTGAGAAATTGGAAACTTCTTTTTCCAACTTTATTATCCGATATTGGATCTATTGGAGATAAGTTGAAGATTTTGAAATTGAATCTACAACTAAAGTCTAAATCTATTGAAGACATATTTAATTCGCCAGAAAAAACGACACAAAACTATTTAGTTGATTTTGGCTTTTCCTCTAAAATTATTGAACGATTTTTCAAACCCTTTTTTGCAGGAATCTTCTTAGAACCAGATTTACGAACGTCCAGTAGAATGTTTGAATTTGTGTATAAAATGTTTGGGGAAGGATATGCAACGATTCCTAAATTGGGTATTGGGGCAATTAGTGAACAATTGAAAAATAAATTGCAGTACACACAGTTGATGTTCAACACCAAAGTCAAAGCGGTTACCAATGACTTTATTACTATAAATGATGGAGAAAAAATAGCGCATCAAGGAGTCATCGTAACCAGCGGTGCAGCGTCTTTAGTGTCTGATATGAACAACCAAGAAGTGACATGGAAAAGTTGTATGTGTTTGTATTTTGAAGTCGATCAAACCAATATTCCAAATGACACCATTGCATTAATAGCAGAACCTGAAAAGTATTCCAATAATCTGTATGCTTACACGGACATTAACACGGGTAAAATAGTTTTATCTGTTACGACTTTAAAGTTTGAAAATATGACTGAAAAAGAATTGATTGATACAATTATTTCTGAAGTCAAGCAATATGTGGGCTGTTCAAAAGTAGATTACATCCATCATTATACTATTAGAAAAGCTTTGCCCGATATTCAAAATATTAAGATGTCTACTCAACCAGCTAATCTTCAAGTATCGAAAAATATTTTTCTAGCAGGAGATTATTTATTCAATGGTTCATTGAACGCTGCGATGGAATCAGGGCGTTTGGCGGCGAAGGCAGTTATACAACATAAAGTGATCTGATGACTTCAGTCACCAGGTCACTCCACCTATTATTTCTGAACAGGTTGCTGCGTTAAGTTTGTACAGCCACTAATTGTACCTAAAAATTCTGCACCCAATTCAACCTCAAATCCTTGATCTAAACAGATTTGTACACCTGCATCGTAAATAATATTCGCACCCGCACTAATGACAGTATTGCTAGCAGTAATGTTATTTTCAGTAACAATCGTATTCATATCACCACTAGCATAATTGGTCATAATACTTTCAGAAAACAAACAAACATTAGGCGTTATACAACTAATCGCTTCACAGATTAAATTATTTCTGACCACCTCGTCGGTTACGGTTTCTAAAGGAAATCCAAAATAAAACACACCAAAATCATTGCCTTTATACGCAATAGCCGCACCGTCATTTGTCCCACCCGTATAATTTAATACCAAATTTGAACCACCAAAAGGCGTCAAACGATCTGGAAATTCTGCATCATAATAACCCGAAGTTCCATTGTCAAATGAGCCGTTGATACCATCATAGTCTCCTCCCGTTACACCAGAAAAATCATACGTTCCACTGTCATCACCTGAATACGTCGCTTTTAAATAATTATTGTAAAAAGAAAGTGAAGCGTTTGGAGAGGAGGATCGTCCAATATCCCAACCAATTTCTGCACCTGAAATAATCAGGCTTCCACCATTATCTAAGTAATTCATTAATAAGGTTTGTTCCGCCAAATCTAGGGAACGATCCACGGTAGATTCTTCACCACTAATCCAATCCACCCCATCATAATCGCTCAAGTTAACCGTTCCAGCTAATACCGCTTCATTGCTTGCTCCATCAAATGGAATACCACAAGAATCAAATCCTTTGGCATGTTCGACCATGTAATCAAAAGAGTTCATTCTTTCCAAAAACATACGATCTACATTTCCTAAAGCAGCACTTTCAAATTGATAAACAGAACCAGCCAGATCAATTCGGTCAAATCCATCCACAATTAAATAAGTTGGAACAACATTATTCGCCACAGAAGGAGTTCGGGCAGCAACTGTCGCTGTCGGAAAAGATTCGCCACCTGCATTGGTAGCTGCCACTCTAAAATAGTAGGTGACACCTGGTGTAAGATTAGTAACCGTATAACTCGTCCCTGTGACGGGAATGGCATTCTGAAAGCCTTTTCCATGTGTACTTATATATACGCTATATCCAGTTGCCGCATCACCAGCAACGCTTGTATTAGTCGGTGCTTGCCAATTTAAAACAATATCTCCTGTATTCGTGTTTTTAGCCGATAAATGCGTAGGTGGTTCGGGCAGCAAATCTATAGGAGAACCATCTCGATTATTAAAGAATTTCACGATTCCTTGATACATAGCCCGTGCAGCAAGATTTCTAAAAAAGGGTGTTTTCAAAGCAGTAGCATCTGTTGGGTTATCATGGAAAGCAATTTCCACTAAGCAACCAGGCATGGTTGTGAGTTCTCGAAGTTCTCCAAAATTTGCAATTTTTGTTCCACGATCTTGCCAGTTTCCATCCCAATCGCCTTGAATATCGTTGATTAATTCTGTTTGTATAAAATCGGATAAGTCTGCACTTCCAGCCGTTATTGGAATACCATTAAATCCGTTGAAACTATAGGTCTCAGTACCACGAGCGGAACCAGTAGCTGCATTGGTATGCCAAGAAACATAGATAGCATTTGCTTGTTCTGTTGAAGTCCCTTTAGCGAGTTCCCACTCAGCATATTTTGGCCGAATGGCTACATCACCTTCACAAGTTGGATATCCTTGAAAAGGAGCATATTGTCGAGCTGCTTCTTCAAAACGAGGTTCACCACTTGGAC
>JAHDFQ010000109.1:3598-17210 GCA_020628085.1 Saprospiraceae bacterium | reverse complement strand
GATAAACCGCTAGGTCTGCCAAGTCGTAGGCCTCGCCACCATATTCCCACTGTCCGTGAAATGATGGATATGGTAACGCTAAGGCTTGCGAGCCTTTGACAACGGTGTGTTCTCCAAAAAGGAGTAGTTTGGATGGGTAGGTGTTCAATTGTTTAATAAATTTTATGTCATTATCCATTGCAGTAAGCAAAATATGGAGGTATCTAATTGAGTTCTATTGCACGAAAATTACGTCTAAAAACTCTTTATTAAGGTGTTGAAAATCCTTGTCTGAGGTTAGCAATGAAGTGTTTGTAGCCATAGCGGTAGCAGCAATCCAAATATCATTTTTACCCATTTTTATATGGCTGCCTGAACGCTTCTTTGATGAATGGATGTTTCTGTTGTATTCTTCTATTTCAATATATTTATCAAGAATCTCTTCATAGGTTAACTCAATAATGATAAGCTTATCAATAAGTCTTTGGACTAATTTTAGTTTGTTTTCACCCCAATTGTTAGCACTAGCTAAAACCATAATCTCTCCGATTGAGACTATTGATATCATGGACTCGTTTTCATTATGGAATGGGGCATAGCTATCTTCTATAAATTTCCTAGCCTCCTTATCTCGCACATATAACAATAATATATTCGTATCTAAGGTATATCTCATTAATCAAGTTCAGATAAAAGTTCATCAATAGATTTTTCCCACTCCAAAGAATTAGCTTCTTCTTCAAATACTTTCATATCAAATTCTTTCAATGGTCTTTCTTTTTTCAACTCATTGAGATCAACCTTTTTTCTGATGTTTTGATGTTTACTTAGATTTAATCTATACTTGGGCTTCGTAAATTTTTGTATAACTTCATCTATCGCATCTAATAATTCCTCTTGCGAAGTTGACAAAATCTCTTGAACTATTTCGACTTTTCTGTGATCTAATGTCATAATTTATTATTTTCATCTAATATAACGATTTTATCTGTTGCCTGCAACAAATCACTATACGAAACCTCCACCAAGTCGTTATTTTCGATTTCAAATAAGGCCAAATAATACTGACATTGAATATTCAATTCTTCCAAGGAAATACTTCCATCTGTATCAATAGCTTCAATTTCGACAAAAGAGCCGAGTTGCTGCACTTGGTCGATATGAAATTTGACATTATCAATAAAATAAATGGCACGTTGTTTATCAACCACCGTTAAAATGCCATTGGCAGCCGTTAAAATAGATTTTAACGTTGAATCAGGATTAGATTTATAGAGTAAAACATCCGATAGCTTTGGTTCAGCTTGGTTACTGCGTACATAATGGATCAAGTTGTTTTCAATCGTACCCTCTCGCAGTTTAAGTCGCCCATAATTCACTTTGAAATAGGTATCTATTTGATGATCGACTCCTTTAAAATCTGCTTTTTGATTTTCTAAGATGAAACGAATGTTCTCAGGATAGGCACATTTTGCCTTAATTTCTATGATGACGGGCATGCAATGGTATTGTTGTTACTAAAGATCAACAATATTAATATTTTTCATCGTTTTTTCAAACCATTTCATTGGAGCAGGATTTTTATCGCCTGTTGACGTATCACATTTAAAAAATAGGTAATACAACTGCATATTTCCTTCAAAGCGATGTAGAAATTGCTCAAGGCGTTCATTGGCTCTTTCTACTCGTTGAAATAAAAATAGGTTTTGCCAAATATGATAGGCTTCGTCGTGGTATTGCGTCAAATCAAGCAAAAGTTGATTGTCTGTGAATTGCTCTAGAAATTCTTTTGCCAGCACCGCATGATGTTTGGTCCAGTCTCGTGGGTGTCCTCGATGTTCTTTGTATTTAAACGTATCGTGTACAAAAGTGACAGTACGAAGATAATCTCTGTCTTGATCGGAAATATTCAATAGTTCAATATTATCTAGAACCTCCCTGATATGATATAACACTTGTCCTTCTGGATGTCCAAAACGAGGTTTTCCCCAGAAAAGTCCTTCAAAGAAATCAGGATGCTCAATGAAGGCTACCTCCAACGCAGTCTCTGGCCTAAGTAGGTCAATGACATGTTCTTGAGTTAGAAGTATTTTTTCCATGTTGGTTTGCTAAATTGAATTATTGGTTTACATCAAAACGATAAATTCTACCATTTTGCTTCTTACCTTCATTAGAAATATAAAGTGTACCATCTACATCAAAAAGCATACCCTCTGGTTGTACATGGATTTTTTTATCGAGTTTTTGCATGTGTAAAATCGTTCCGTCTACCTTTAGCACAACCAATGTTTTTCCCTTACTTGACATCATATAAATGTGTTTGGTCTGCGGATGAATAGCAACGGCCGAAGGCGAAAAACCTAAAACACCATTCTTTTCAGTCATGATTTTTTCAAACCTTTCTTTCATTTCTGGCGAACCCTTTATATTTAGGTAAGACTCTATATTGCTTAAACTAATCATTAAAATAGGTTCATCAATCATACGCATCGTATTCAAATCAAATCCAAAAACTCCTTTATTCGATCCAAATTCATTATCTCGACTCAATTTTCCTTTACAAGCTAACAGCAAACGGTTATTTTCAATATCAAAACACATACCTTCCATGTCGTGATCCTTGTGATAGCCCGTTTTGTATTTAATTCTAGTAAACGTATCTACTGGTGTTTCTTTTAATTGATATAATGTACCTGAACTTTTCAAAATAAAAATATCATTTCCAACGACTTCAATATCCTCATAATCTCCATCTTTATGAAAAGTTTGTTCTCGCAAAACTTTTCCAGTTTTTTTATCTAAATAAAATAAAATACCGTTCTCATCTTGAATCGCTAAAATCTGTTTTTTATCGGTAGATAATGTAATTCCAGATATTTCTTTTAGGATTTCAGGAAGTTCAAAGGTAACATCCGCTTGTTCTAAATCGTATGGAAATTGGTACGAAAGTGGCGTGATTTCAATCGGTTCAGTTTTTGATTGAATAGCCTTTTTAGATACAGAACAACCCATTTCTATAAATGAAATACAAACGAAAATCAATAAAAGCTTTTGAGACATGGACGGCTGTTTTGTGTAATTTACTTTTTAGTAGAAACAAAAATAAGATAATCTTTGAATTGTTTGAAATGAAGTAGTGTTATCAATCAACGAAATTTCGTATAAAAACGTACTTTTGTACCTTCATTTGAACAATGATATAAAATCAAACTATAATGTATAGAACGCACAATTGCGGAGAACTCCGCATCGAACACGTAGGACAAGAAGTGACGCTCAGTGGTTGGGTGCAACGCTCACGAGATAAAGGATTTATGATGTGGACGGACTTGAGAGACCGTTATGGTGTGACTCAATTACTATTTAATCAAGAAAAATCATCACCTGAATTGTTCGAGTCGGCTCGAACACTTGGACGAGAGTTTGTTGTTAGAGTCACAGGAACAGTCATTGAGCGGGTTTCTAAAAACGATAAAATGCCAACAGGTGATATCGAAATAGAAGTCACTTCATTGGATATATTAAATGCGGCTAAAACACCTCCGTTTACCATTGAAGATGATTCAGATGGTGGCGAGGAGTTACGTATGAAATACCGTTATTTAGATATTCGTCGAAATCCTGTAAAGGAAAAATTAATTTTCCGTAGTAACTTGGCGATTGAAGTGCGTAAATATTTGAGTCATCAAGGATTTATTGAGGTAGAAACACCTGTTTTAATCAAAAGTACACCAGAAGGAGCGAGAGATTTTGTCGTTCCAAGTCGTATGAACGAAGGACAGTTTTACGCTTTACCACAGTCACCTCAGACCTTCAAGCAAATTTTGATGGTATCGGGAATGGATAAATATTTCCAAATTGTGAAATGTTTTCGTGATGAAGATTTGCGAGCAGATCGACAGCCTGAGTTTACACAGATTGACTGCGAAATGTCGTTCGTAACCCAAGAGGAAATTTTAAACACGTTTGAAGGTTTAACAAAGTCTTTATTCAAATCTACTTTAGATATTGAGTTACCTGATTTTCCTCGAATGCAATACGATGATGCCATGCGTTTATATGGAATTGACAAACCAGATTTACGTTTTGGAATGGAGTTCACGGAATTGAATGATGTAGCTCAAAACAAAGGTTTTAGCGTGTTTGATAATGCGGAGTTAGTCGTTGGTATTTGTGCGGAAGGCATTGCAGATAGTTACTCTAATAAAGATATTAAAAAGTTAACGGAGTGGGTTCAACGTCCGCAGATCGGTGCAAAAGGTTTGGTGTATGTAAAAGTTGGAAAAGACGGAACATTCAAATCTTCGGTTGGTAAATTCTTTGATGATGCAGCCTTAGCGACTTGGGTCGAAAAGATGAATGCAAAGGAAGGAGATTTATTACTCATTTTATCAGGAGAAACGGATAAAACGCGTAAGCAGTTGGGTGAATTACGCCTAGAAATGGGTCGTCGTTTAGGTTTGATGAAAGAAGGAGATTTCAAACCGTTATGGGTAGTGGATTTTCCATTACTAGAATGGGATGAAGATTCAGAACGTTTTCATGCGATGCACCACCCGTTTACCGCACCTAAGAAGGCTGATGTTGAGCGTATGTTAAACGGTGACCACGAAACCATGAAAAGTTTGCGTGCTGATGCGTATGATTTAGTCATTAACGGATCAGAAATTGGCGGTGGTTCTATTCGTATCCACGATAGAGAGTTACAATCCAAAAACTTTGAACTACTTGGATTCACACCAGAAGAAGCCGAAGATCAATTTGGTTTCTTACTCGGAGCGTTTGAGTATGGCGCACCTCCACACGGTGGAATTGCGTTTGGCTTTGATCGTTTGTGCGCTGTGATGAACGGACAATCTTCGATTCGAGATTACATCGCATTCCCAAAAAATAATCAGGGTCGAGATATGATGATTGATGCACCATCGCATATCGCTCCCGAACAACTCGAAGAATTACATATAGATTTGGCTCAAAAAGAAGCTGAAGTATAGCGCTATGAATGATACATAGAAAGAGTCATGACATTTTGTTGAGGCTATTTTTCTTATTCTAACTCAAGTCTCAAAGTAATTTTGAGGTTATTAGTTATCGGTTAGTTAGTGAGCTAGTTTAGTATGTAAAATGAACAACTGTACCGCCCACTAATTAACCAATATTTATTCGCCGAGGCGAAACCATTTTACAAAGGATACTACACACCCACATTAATGGAAAATATACGCCGTTATTTCCCGACTTTATCGGAAAAACAACTCTCCCAAATCGAAAAACTTGTTCCGCTTTATACCGAATGGAATGAGAAAATTAACGTTATTTCAAGAAAAGACATTGGTAATTTGTTAGAACATCATGTTCAGCATTCTTTAGCCATCAAAAAAGTCATGAATTTCAAAGCAGGTGCGTCTGTGTTGGATTTAGGAACAGGTGGTGGTTTTCCTGGTATTCCTTTAGCCATTGCTTTTCCAAAAACTAACTTTACGCTGATTGATGGAACATCTAAAAAACTAAAAGTCGTACAAGCAGTCGTAGATGAACTGGAACTGGAAAACGTAACTGTTTTACATAAAAGAGCCGAAGAACTCAAACAACGTTTTGATTTTGTAGTGACTCGTGCAGTTGCTAAATTAGATAAATTAATGTTATGGTCGCAACCACTACTCAAATACAAACAAATACATGGTGTTCCTAACGGTGTTTTCGCCCTAAAAGGTGGACGTATCAAAGAAGAAATCAAGTTGTTACAAAAAGGGGCATACACCGAAGTAACGCACTTAACCTCTATGTTTGCAGAACAATACTTCGAGGAAAAATGTATTGTTTATGTACAAGGGTAAAATATTAGTATGCGTGTAACAGATAAAAAATATTTATCTTCTTATTTAGATGTTTTAGAATTTTCTATCGAAGAAAAATTTAATGATATTGATTTTTCCAATGAGAACATAGATTTACATTATCGTATTCAATCTTCTGCCGTCTTTTCTTCTAATATTGAAGGTAATTCTATTGATCTGAACGCATTTATGAACTCCGTTACTTTTCAAACTAATTTCAAACCAACCAAAGAAATTGAAGAAATCGAGCAACTCATACGAGCGTATGATTTTGCGAGGGAATCGAGTGAACTGACAGAAGATAATATTTTAAAAGCACATAAAATTTTGAGTCGAACTTTGCTTGTGAAGGACAAACAAGGGATTTATAGAAATGATCGGATGGGCGTTTTTGACTCAACGGGCTTAGTTTATTTGGCGGTAGAACCACAGTTTGTAGAAGAAAAAATGAAAGAACTTTTTAAGGATATTCAATTTTTAGTTACTAAAGAAATGAGTATTTCAGAAGCCTTCTATCATGCAGCTTTAATTCACTTAGTTTTTGTACATATTCATCCTTTTTGGGATGGGAATGGACGAACGGCTCGATTATTAGAAAAATGGTTTTTATCCAAAAAAATTAATGGTCGAGCATGGAAAATTCAATCGGAGAAATACTACAAAGAAAATATTCAAACTTATTACGATAGTATTAACCTCGGTGTCAATTATTATGAACTTAATTATGATAATTGTATTCCTTTTTTAGCACTACTTACTGAATCGCTCAATTACGAAAGCATATAGAAATCAGCAAATATACAAACATGAAACAAGCCTTTATTATAGACGGAATCCGAACACCTATCGGAAAATTTGGTGGAACATTATCAACTATTCGTACGGATGATTTAGGAGCCATTCCTATCAAGAAACTCATTGAACAACAAGCTAACATTCCATTGGATGCGTATGATGATGTTATTTTAGGCTGTGCGAATCAGGCAGGAGAAGATAATCGAAATGTAGCTCGAATGTGTGCCTTATTGGCTGGTTTGCCTTGGTCTGTTCCTGGCGAAACGGTTAATCGGTTGTGTGCTTCTGGAATGTCCTCGGTTATTCATGCTAATCGGGCAATTAAAGCTGGAGATGGAGATTTATTCATTTCAGGTGGAATCGAACACATGACACGTGGTCCGTGGGTGATTTCTAAAGTATCTAAACCCTTTGGACGAGACGCACAAATGCACGATAGTAGTTTTGGTTGGCGGTTTGTCAATAAAAAAATGAAAGAATTGTACGGTACAGAAGGCATGGGGACTACGGCTGAGAATTTAGCCGAAATGTATAAAATCAGCCGAGAAGATCAAGATGCTTTTGCGTATCATTCACAAATGAAAGCGAGTCGAGCTCAAAAATCTGGTCGATTAGCAGTCGAAATTACGCCAGTAAGCATTCCTCAGCGAAAAGCTGATCCCATCATTTTTGATAAAGACGAGTTTATTCGTCATAACACGACAATGGAAGCATTAGCCAAACTGCGTCCTGCGTTCAAGAAGTTAGAAGATGGTGGAACCGTCACTGCTGGAAATGCTTCTGGTTTAAATGACGGTGCTGCTGCTGTTATCGTTGGTTCAGAAGATGCCGTTACTAAATATACACTCAATCCATTAGCCCGAATAGTAAGTTCCGCAGTAGTGGGTGTTGAACCACGTATTATGGGAATTGGTCCGGTTGGTGCATCCAATAAAGCTTTGGCGAAAGCAGGTTTGACGATGGCAAATATGGATATTATTGAACTGAACGAGGCCTTTGCAGCACAAAGTTTAGCTTGTATTCGTGAGTGGGGCTTACAAGATGATGATCCACGCATCAATCCAAACGGTGGAGCAATTGCCATTGGACATCCGTTAGGCGTATCAGGTACACGGATCTTACACAGTGCAGCATTGGAACTCCAAAAACAACAAAAGCGTTATGCTTTAGTAACGATGTGTATTGGTGTTGGACAGGGTTATGCGACTATTTTAGAGCGTGTCTAGTGCTATTTAGTTGTAATGTTGAACTAAATTATAGGTTAAGCCCTCTCAAAGACCTATTTCTAACATAAAAAACTTATTTTTGGGCGTTTTGTAATTAAGAAAGTAATATTAAATCATGATAAATCTAATTTTATTCGGCCCTCCAGGCTCTGGAAAAGGAACACAAGCAAGCCGATTGGTGGAGAAATACAACTTGTTGCACATTTCAACAGGCGATTTATTTCGATATAATATGAAAAACGATACGCCACTCGGTCTAGAGGCAAAAAGCTACATTGAAAAAGGTGAACTGGTTCCTGATTCAGTCACAATCAATATGCTGAAAGCTAAAGTTGATGAAAACCCAGATGTGGCAGGCTACATTTTCGATGGTTTTCCACGAACAACTCCACAAGCAGAGGCACTAGACGAACTTTTAGAACCTAAAGGGGGTGTTTCTAGCTTATTGATGTTGGATGTTCCTGAAGAAGAACTTGTAGGCCGTTTGCTCGAAAGAGGGAAGACTTCTGGACGAAAAGATGACTTGGACGAAAGTATTATCCGTAATCGTCAAGAAGTATATCGTAACGAGACGATGCCTATTTTTGATTATTATTTCAAAAAAGGGGTTTCAACTAAAATTTGGGGTGTCGGTTCGTTGGATAAGGTGTTTAGCAGACTTTGTTTAGAACTGGACGCATTATAAAAAGATAATACTATTTAGAAAATATAAAACTGGTCGGGTAGCGTTTCGTTGCCTGACCTTTGTTGTAAATTGCGAAGCAATTTCAGTTATTGGTAGATTGGTGATTAGCTTGCATGTCGAGAATTAAAAATAATAGCGTTGAAACGCTTATTATTTATAACTAATCACCAATTAACCAATAACTAATCTACCAAGCTGCTTCGCAGCTCAAACTAAAAAAATGGCAGAAAAGAATTTTGTAGATTATGTAAAAATATGTTGTCGATCAGGTGCAGGCGGTGCAGGATCAGCGCATTTGTTACGCGATAAAATTAGTGCTAAAGGCGGGCCAGATGGTGGCGATGGTGGTCGTGGTGGACATATTATTTTGCGTGGAAATCGAAATATTTGGACGTTACTAGCATTGAAATATCGAAAGCATGTCATTGCTAAAGACGGTGGAAATGGTTCTATGAATCATTCTTCGGGAGCACAAGGCGAAGATATTATTTTAGAAGTTCCTCTTGGAACGGTAGCCAGAGATGTAGAAACAGGGGAGTTTGACTGTGAAATTACAGAGCATGACGAGGAAGTCATCTTAGTCGCTGGTGGTCGTGGTGGACTTGGAAATGCAAATTTCAAATCTTCTACCAATCAAACACCTCGATTTGCACAACCAGGAGAAGAAGGACAGAAGCTCTGGAAAATACTAGAACTAAAGGTTTTAGCCGATGTTGGTCTAGTGGGTTTTCCTAATGCAGGTAAATCAACTTTGTTGTCGGTGATTACGGCGGCAAAACCCAAAATTGGAGCTTATCCATTTACGACTATTGTTCCCAATTTAGGAATCGTTCAATACCGAGATCATCGGTCGTTTATCATTGCCGATATTCCAGGAATTATTGAAAATGCACATGAGGGGAAAGGGTTGGGACATCGCTTTTTACGGCATATTGAGCGAAATTCAACATTGTTGTACATGATTCCGTGTGATACCGAGAGTATTCAAAAAGAATATGAAATTCTAAGAAATGAATTGAAATTATACAACGAAGAATTGCTGGACAAACCCGCTATTTTGGCAATCACTAAATCAGATATGATTGATGAAGAATTGAAAGAAATGTTGAAGCCAGAAATTCCAAAAGGTATTCCACATTTATTTATTTCATCGGTTGCTCAAAAAGGTTTGGTAGAGTTAAAAGATCTGATTTGGGAAACGATCAATAAGGACTTTGAGTCGTAAGTTGTAAAAGGTTATGAAAATAGTTATTTCTTTGCACTATACGAATCATCTATTCGGTGCGCCATGCGTTGAATTGCATCAATGATGTTATCTAGGGCTGGCGGATAATCAACATACTGCATATTTTGATTGTCGTCGCCCCAAATGCTCACACTTACGACTTTCTTACGAGTGCCGTACGCTACCATCAATCGAAGCGGAATAGGCGTCGGTTTAAGTTGTTTTCGTTTCTGACACAGTGCGGTTTCGCAATCATATACCCGTTCAAAGTTAAAGAAATCCTGATCGACAATATATTGAGCGAAAGCCTCTAATTCTTGTCTTGAAATATCTTTTTTAGTCACCACCAATCCATTTTGGACACTTTTAAATTCTTTGATGAGCCGTCCTGTATTTTTGATTTGAATATAATCTCTCAAAACAGGATCAATGCCACCATAATATCCACCTCCAATTAACTCAATACTGATGTATGTTTCTTGTTCTTGAGGAGCAATAGGTGCTTTTTTCTTTTTTTTCTTTTTGCGACCAAAAGCCCACCAAGGTTTCTTGGATTTGCGCAGATTGATGGCATCTACGTTGACATCGGGTAGTTCGTTGGCAGGCTTGATAAAGGGAGCTTCTTGGCTACTAACTTTTATAAAATGGTATTGATAATTTCCTTTGCTATTGGGTTGTGTAAATTCTAAGACGAGTTTTTCTTTGTTAATCGTGGCAATGATAAATTTATTGATGTGTTTAAACCGATAGAATAGTTCATTATTGACCAAACTCCAATTGCCTTTGGTTAATTGCCCATTAAAATATTGCTCGTAGGTATAATCGTATTTGAAATGTAAAAAGTATTCGTAGTCTTCTTCTGCTTGGTGAATGATAGTATTGGATTCAACATGCGTAGCATAGGTATATCGCCATTTTGTTTCCACAATTTGGCGTTCATCTACTTTAAAAAAGGGTGATATTGTCGTTTCGACAGGTGTGTCTTGAGCCACTAAATTAGCCGCCAAGTGAAGCAAAAGCAGTAAAAATAAATTTCTCATAGTGTAGCCATTCCTTTTCTTTGCAAAAGATACAGTGCTTGTTCATATAGTTCTGCCAACTGCTGGAATATCGTAATGGTCAAATAATAACTTCCCGATTTACTGACTGGTACTTTTGAGCCAATACTTCCCCGCCTGACCGTCGGGCAGGGTTGAAAAGCCTCACCGATGCTAGGCATCGCTTACGTTTTTCGCCTCGTCTTAACTCAAAATTTCCTTGTCAAAATACGGAACTTATTTTTCGTCCATTACTTGCTACTTTCTAGATAAAGACGATGAAGATATTATGTAAAACCTTCATCGTCTTTAGTAGTTAAAATCTAAAACCCAACGTCAACATACCTTGATTACTCGTCAAATTAGTATTGACCACTGGTTGTGTAGCAAAATTGGTCGTATAAGGCTCATATGTTCCTTCTTGACCAGAAAGACGATAGGCAACATCAAAATAAAAACTTTTTACACGCATACCGAATCCCAAACTCAATATATTATTGTTATCTGTATTATCTGCAAAAGCTGAGCCATTTATAATATAACCTGCTCTAAATCGAAATACTTTTAAAGCGTACTCTGCTCCTAGCCTAATATTTAGTGCTGATTGGAAGTCATTTTCAATATCATTATTTACAGCTTCCTCAAAAAATGGATCAATCCCATTATTATCTCTTTCATAGTTATAACTAGAATTAGAATAATCAATGTATTCCAATTCAGCAGAAATGAATCCCATCTTTTTAATTAGAACAGCACCATTTAACATGTATCGCCAAGGTGTTCTTAAACGATAATTGAAAGATCCAGGAGCAGTTTCGTCCGAGAAAACACCACCTGAACTGCCGTCTTCAAAATCATAAATTAAACTCTCGCTAAAGTTATCCGTCAGGCTAAATCTCGAAGGAGTGTGAACTGCACCACCAACACGCACGGCTTGGTTGATTCTATAAATAACACCTAATTTAGCATTTATACCAATTCCAGAAGTCGTTACGGATTCTTGATAAATTAAATTTCTAAAAGAAGGAATTTCATTATTTTGATCTTCCTCAGAATAGGTTCTGTTTTGTTCCCAATCAATAAAAGGAACTCCAATCGTTGCTCCAATCATAAGTTTATGATCGTAATTAGCTGCTAATGAAAAAACCATTTCGTTCATACCACCTGTACTACGGATGCGTTCATTTCTATAAACGGGTGTTTCCAAATTATTGTCAAAATCAGTCAAATAAATCAAATCCTGATCGGGGCCGTAAATAGCTCCTGTATTAAATGCTAAGAGGGAAGAACCCGTTAATTCATCTGGAAAAAAATTATCCGCAGCTTCCGCAAAACTATATGCTATTGAACCGCCCAATTGACCTTCATATTCTGTATCGTAATTAAAATCATTGGTACGATTATATCCTACTCCAAAATTGAGCGATTTCCATTTTCGAGAACGCGGGTTTCTAAAAAATACTAATCCTAAATTATTCAGGTTGAATCTATTTTTAGTATCTGACACTGCTCCATTTCCATTACCCAATAAACGCGCTTCACTATTAATATGAGAAAAGGAGGTGGTGATCACAAATTCAGATTTTCGATAGGCAGCCAAACCTGCTGGGTTTGTACTGAGTGTACTATAATCCGTTCCAAGGGCACTCATTGATCCACCAACGCCAATAAATCGAGCAGAACCACTGACATTGAGTTGCGAATAACGTAAAGCATCAACCGCAGTTTGGCTATGTACAAAGGAGAACGTAAGGAAACTAATGATAAGAAGTAAGAAATATTTCATAAGGTCATCGTTTTGGTTTTTTAATAAAATAAATACTATTTTTCATCAAAATAGTTCAATGAATGAGTATCAAATTACAATAACAAATTAAATTTTAGGCATAAAAAAAGGGTGGACACCATTACAATATCCACCCTTTTTCACTCATTCAGAAAACCGACATCTTATTTACCGCCACCTCTTCTTGAGGAAGAACGAGATGATGATCTTGAACCAGATGAACGACTACTTGAACGAGAACCAGATGATCTCATAGAACTGTTACTTCTTGAACGAGAAGGACTTACAGAACTTCGATTGCTTCTGCTGTTCGTTCTTGGCGTGTAACCTGAGTTACTTCTCGAAGAACGACTGTTGTTGTAGCTACGATTATTTGATCGATTGCTTCTAGTGTTACTTCGTGCATTCGTATTACTTCTAGTACGCGTATTACTGTTATATCGAGTATTTGAATTACTACGTGAGTTACGCGTAGAATTATTATATCGAGTATTCGAGTTGTTACGGTTTGGTCGAGTTGCAGAAGTATTATTGTTGCGACCTGATCTACTTGGAGCCGTTGCTGAACTTCTAGTATTAGAACGAGAATTTGTTACCGCCTTATCGTTTCTATTTCTAGGAGCGTTGGTAGCTGAAGAACGTGTTACGTCTTTTGCACCACCATCCTGTAAACTGTTACCACCTCTTGGATTTCCACCAGTTCTAGGACTGTTAGCTGTTCCTCTATTTTCACCACGTGGCCCGTAGTAAGTTCCATTACCACCAGAAGCAGTTGTGGTGTAGAAGTTAGGATTATTGAATGCACCACCGCCACCGAAACCGCCACCGTAGTAACTAGGAGGACAGTAAGCATTTCCAAATCCGCCACCGCCGAAGCCACTATTCCATCCACCGCCATTCCAGCCGCCACCGAAACCATTGTTCCAGCCGTTGTTAAAACCATTGTTCCAGCCAAAACCGTTATTCCAGCCGTTGTTCCAACCATTATTCCAGCCAAAACCATTATTTACAATGATCGTTGTACCTGGACGATTCCAGCGAT
>JAHDFQ010000109.1:0-3498 GCA_020628085.1 Saprospiraceae bacterium | reverse complement strand
TTCCAGCCAAAACCATTATTTACAATGATCGTTGTACCTGGACGATTCCAGCGATTCCAACGGTTAAATCTATTCCATCTGTTCCAACGATTCCAATTATTGAAACTGTTGTTGACCACATAGATGTTTCCACCCCAAGGATCAAAAGCCAAAGCAGGATTATAGAAACCTACATTTGTGAAAGCTGGTGAATAAAAACCGAAGCTACTTGGTCGGTTGAATCGACGGATTCTTGAAGAGTAGTAATAATCGTAATAGTCATCATCATAACTATCATCATTATCACCGTAGTAATTGTTCGTTACATACGTATCACCTTCGTCATCATCGTCGAAGTCATAATTTCCTGTTTCATAATACTGTGTATTTTCATCAGGATTGTAGTATACATCGTCATATTGTGCGAAAATGGTATTGACCATTCCTAAAACAAAGACTAGCATAAACGAGATCGAAACTATTTTATTTTTCATATCAAAGATGTTTTATCGTAATTATTGAACTGCTCTTACTTTATAAACACTAAATTATTACTTTTGTGCAAAACTTTTAGTTAAGGTCTTATTAAAGTTGAATTTCAGCCTGTTAAAAGTGTTAAAATACAATTTTATTTTCATCTTTTTAGACAAAATCAGGAACTAAACGTCACTATTTATAGTATTTGACAAGTGAAATTGACAAAAGTTTAACCAAAAAGAGCTTCTTTAAATAACTCAACGCTTCACCAAATTATGGCAAAGGAACTTACAAGTAGAACGGATGACTACTCACAATGGTACAACGACATTGTAAAAAAAGCGCAGTTAGCAGATAATTCTGCGGTGCGTGGATGTATGGTTATTAAACCAAATGGCTATGCTATTTGGGAAAATATGCAAAAAGAACTAGACCGAATGTTCAAAGAAACGGGACATGTGAACGCTTATTTTCCGTTATTTGTACCCAAAAGTTTGTTTGAAGCAGAAGAAAAAAATGCTGAAGGCTTTGCAAAAGAATGTGCTGTAGTTACTCATTATCGCCTCAAAAATGATCCAAGTGAAGCAGGTAAATTAATGGTCGACCCCAATGCAAAATTGGAAGAAGAATTGATCGTTCGACCAACCAGTGAAGCCATTATTTGGAATACCTACCGCAATTGGATTAACTCTTATCGAGATTTACCCTTATTGGTCAATCAATGGGCAAATGTGGTGCGTTGGGAAATGCGGACTCGTTTGTTTTTACGAACAGCAGAGTTTCTGTGGCAAGAAGGACATACGGCGCACGCCACTAAAGAAGAAGCCATTGATGAAACGGTTCAAATGGTGAATGTATATGCCAAATTTGCGGAAGAATACATGGCGATGCCTGTGATTCGAGGCGTAAAAACAGCCAATGAACGTTTTGCAGGTGCAGAAGATACTTATACGATTGAAGCCTTGATGCAAGATGGAAAAGCCCTGCAAGCAGGAACATCTCACTTTTTGGGTCAAAATTTTGCAAAAGCATTTAATGTCCAATTCCTCAATCAAAATAATAAACAAGAATTTGTTTGGGCGACGTCTTGGGGTGTTTCAACGCGTTTGATGGGTGGTTTGATAATGACCCATTCAGACGATGATGGTTTAGTGATTCCACCAAAATTAGCTCCTACACAGGTTGTGATTGTACCGATACCAAAACCAAACGATGAAATTGACGAAGTAGCAAATAAAATCATGTCAGAATTACGTGCAAAAGGTATTAGCGTAAAGTATGATATGGATAAGAAAAAGCGTCCAGGGTTTAAGTTTGCGGAGTATGAGTTGGTCGGTATTCCTGTACGTATTGGTATTGGAAAACGAGATTTAGAAAAAGGTGTGATTGAGGTGGCTCGTCGAGATACCAAAGAAAAAATGACCATTGCTGTGGACGGTATTTCTGAGTATGTAGAACAATTGTTAGAAGATATTCAAACGAATTTGTTCAATCGTGCAAAAGCCTACCGAGACGAGCATATTACGAAGGTAGATACAATGGAAGAATTTAAAGAAGTGCTTGAAACGAAAGGTGGTTTTATTTTAGCACATTGGGATGGAACGACGGAGACAGAGATCAAAATCCGTGAAACGACCAAAGCCACTATTCGCTGTATTCCTTTGGATAATCCGTTGGAAGATGGGAAATGTATCCTAACAGGAAATCCGTCTAAACAACGGGTGTTGTTTGCCAAAGCGTATTAGACATTATTCTAAAGTTTTCTCAATGGGTCATGACCCATTGGATTTGTAACGAACCTACAACTTTTGTTAGAATATCCACTATTAAAGATTTCTAAAAAATAGATTATATTTATTCGTAGTTTGGTCAATGATCGAACTACGAATTTTTTGTATAGAGTGAAGAGGTGACTACAGGCACCTCTTTACTTCAAAGTATCAACTCATGACACGTATCACACTCTTATCTATATTTCTTTTTATAGTTGTTGCTATCCATGCACAGGACGATGTTTCTTTCATTCAAATGGAAAAAGATGGGCGAATGACCTTGACGGAATCTGGTGCGTCTCATTTTGCTAATTTAGCTTTGTCTTGCCTACAACAAGAATATCCAAACAAACTTAATCAAGTACTATCAGACGCCAACGGACTGCAAGAACCCAAAACATTGCACCCTGCTTTTTATGGTTGTTTCGATTGGCATTCCTCGGTGCATGGACATTGGATGTTGGTAAAATTATTAAAAAAATATCCCAATTTGCCAGAAGCAGCAGAGATTAGGAAAAAATTAGGTGAAAACCTGACGGCTGAAAATATCCGTGGAGAAGTGGATTATTTTACCAACTCCAGCAAGTCATGGGAACGCATGTATGGTTGGTCATGGTTGATGAAACTGAGTGAAGAATTATTTTGGTGGGACGATGAATCAGGTAAACAATGGTCTGCTAATTTGCAGCCCCTGACTGATGTGATTATTGATCGGTATATGAATTTTCTGCCGATTCAACAATATCCTGTCCGTACGGGTGTGCATCCGAATACGGCTTTTGGGCTATCTTTTGCTTGGGATTATGCTAATGCTACGGGACATATCGAACTCAAAACTTTGATTGAAACACGGGCTAAGGATTATTATTTATCGGATGCCAATTGTCCTGCGGATTGGGAACCGAGCGGCGAAGATTTTTTATCGGCTTGCTTAGAAGAAGCTGGTTTGATGCAACGGGTTCTATCAGAGGAAGCTTTCCGTACGTGGTTTGAAGAATTTTTACCTAATGATAAGCTCGAATCCCTGCTTATTCCTGCCGATGTATCGGATCGTTCTGACCCAAAAATCGTGCATTTAGACGGATTGAATCTCAGTCGTGCTTGGTGTTTTTATCGCATCGCTCAAACTACCGCTAATCCGCAATTGATTGAAGCAGCAGCCCAGCATTTACAAGCGACTGTTCCAAACATTGCCAGCGAACACTATGAAGGTTCGCATTGGTTGGCGTCGTTTGTGATTTATGCGTTGGAAGTGGGGAGGTAAGGAGGG
>JAHDFQ010000108.1 GCA_020628085.1 Saprospiraceae bacterium | reverse complement strand
TTGTTGCTATCGCTATCGGTATAGGTAAAATATCAATATATATAGATTGTGATTGGGCTATACAACCATCTGAATCCGTTACTTGTACTGACCATTCTCCTTCTTCGTAATTCGTATCCGTTGAGTTTACTGTTAATGTGTTCGTAGTGGTGGTTATGACATCTCCAGAAGGAGTTGTCCAATCGAAATTTGTTCCTGTAGTTGTTGTGAATAGCTCAATGGATGCATTTTGACAAACTTGATCGTCATTTGCTCGAATTATCACTGGTTCGACTGGAGGTAAAAGCGTACTCACATCAATCGTTTCGGTGATGATACATCCCGCAGCACTGGTCACTTGCAATTCATACGTTCCATTATAAGTCACATCAACATTAGAAACTACTGGGTTAGTTAGTGTAGATACCCAACCATTCGGTCCTGTCCAAAGAATAGATATTGGTGCTTCACCCGTTGCATTAGAAAATAATTGGAAACTTCCGCCATCACAATTATCAATTGCCATAAAAGCAGGACTGGCTGCTGGACTTTCTTCTACAGTCACATCATAACTCGCTGTTAATTCACAACCATCAACATTGATGTCAATCGTATAAGTACCAGTATGTGTAGCAGCATCAACAGGACTAATAAAAATTTCATTTGTACCAAAACCTATAATATTGTTTGTTACTCCATTTGGTGTTGTCCAAGTATATGTAACATTTGCACCTCCATAATTTGTAGTACTTAATCTAATACTTTCTCCCTCACATGCTGGCCCTGAACTTGAGATGATAGGTTGTGCTTGTGCATCTCTAATATCTAATACTTCAATACTTTGAGTAGCGGTACAGCCATTTTCATCGGTGACAATTAGTGTATAAGAACCATTGTTTGCTTCTGTGGCATTAGGAATCGTAGGGTTTTGAATAGCCGACGTCCAACTATTTGGCCCTGTCCAATCATAAGAAGTGATTGAACCTGAACCTGCTGTTACACCTGCATCTAGTAGTAAATCGGAAGGTGAACAATCAGAATTCAAAGTGTACATTGCTTGAACATTTAGGGTTGGCAAGTCAAATACGTTTATGGTTATGGTTTCAATATTATCATAATAACAAGAATCCTGTGGAATAAGTACGGTGACCTCAAACGTGGTCGATGTTGTAATGTTATAAAAAATAGGACTTTCAGAAGTAGAAATAACCGTTGCTATTCCTAATTCTCTCCATTCGTACATAGCATTTGGAATATTACTACTCACTGCCATACTCACGTTGTCTCCTACACAAACTGCACTTGGTGCGCCTGTAATTAATACATTTGCAGGATAACAAGTTACTTCTGTAGGTTCATCTGAATCTGGTTGATAATCTATTTGATCGTCCGAATCGTCTTCCGCTTGAACAGGGTCGCCTAAAGGATCAGTTAAAGGATCACCATTTTCATCTAAACCATCACCGATTGCCATAGATTGGTTTTCAAGTGGCCAAGTTGCTAATTCTGGGTTAATTTCTACTACAATCTCTACTATGATTTCTTGATTTGGTTCTAATAAATCCGTAGGCATTCCATCGAAAATATCTGTCAAAGTATTCCCATTATAAGTTGTATTCAAAGCAGGCGTACTACTCGCTGAACTTGATATTAAATATATATTTGGACTTGCAGTTGTAGACATTCCAACAAAAGCTGTCCCAAGTTGAGTATTCAAATCATCTATCAGTTGTAGATTTGTTAGATCAATTGTACCTGTATTCTTTACTCCGATTTGATATGTTAAATCCAAATTCCCTGATGAAAGAAGTTCATTATTAACCAATGTCTTAATATTACTAATAACAGGAATTGGAAGTAATCCAGCATCTACGTCTAAGTAATCGCCATTTGTTGCATCGAATGTAAACGTAGTCGTTTGACCGTTATCATCTGCATCACTATCATTATCAGGAGTGGTGGAGCTAGTTGACGTAAAATCATAGTCATCGCCAAGATTACTTGTACTTGGGTCAAATACGACATAATAATCACCAGATGGAACATTTTCGAATAGATATTGTCCGTTAGAATCAGTTAAAACAGTATCGATAGGTGTACCATTTGAGTCGTACAAAATAACGGTCACATTTTCAACACCTGATTCCGTTGGATCTTGAATCCCATCACTATCGGTATCTATCCAAACATAATCGCCAATATTAGCTGTTGGTATTATACCTGCATCAATAGTCAGATCATCCCCATTTGACGGATCAAAAGATATGATATTTGTAAATCCTGAGTTAAGCACATCACTATCTAAAGCGTCATTTCCATTATCACTAGGTGAAAACTCAAAGTTATTAACATCAGAACTGGTACTTGGATCAAAACCTAAATAGTAATCACCCGCAGGAACATTTTCAAATAAATATGCACCATTTGCATCGGTTGTAGTTGTCGCTACTATGTTTCCTAGAGCATCATATAAAGTAACGGTTATGTCTTCAACACCCATTTCTGAGGCATCTTGAATACCGTCTCCATTTGAGTCAATCCAAACATAATTTCCGATATCAGCAGTCATTAATATTCCAGCATCGTGGGTTAAATCATCACCACTTAGTGGATCAAATGTAAAAGTTGGAGTTTGTCCGTTATTATCAGCTTCACTGTCATTTGTACCATTACCTGTATTACTAGCGGTGAAGTCAAAGTTATCACTACCCGTTGTAGTAGGATCAAATACGATATAGTAATCACCTGCTGGAATATCTTCAAACACATATTCACCATTAGCATCTGTCGTAGTTGTTGCTATTGGGTTGCCTGTATTCACATCATATAAAACTACTTCAACACCTTCAACACCCATTTCTGAGGCATCTTGGATACCATCGCCGTCGGCATCATTCCAAACATAATCGCCAATATCGGCTACAGGAACAAGACCTGCATCGTGCGTTAAATCATCACCCATTGTTACATCAAATGTGAACGTTGGCGATTGTCCGTTGACATCTGCCTCACTATCTCCTCCTGTTTGAGTAAATGGATAATCAGGTGCGCCTGTTGTTGTGCTTGTTGATGGATCAAAAACTAAATAGTAGTCACCAGATGGAATATCTTCAAATAAATATTCTCCGTTCGTATCAGTTGTTGTCACTGCGACTATATTTCCTAAAGCATCATATAAGGTAACGGTTACATTTTCAACGGGTGTTTCTGTTGGATCAATTAAACCGTCACCGTCGGCATCTATCCATACATAGTCTCCAATATTTGCTGTTAGAATAACCCCTGCATCAATAGTTAAATCATCTCCTGTTGTCGGATCAAAAGCAATAACATCGGTAAATCCAGAGTTAAGTACATCGCTGTCTAATGCGTCATTACCATTATCGTTTGTCGTAAACTCAAAATCGTTGATTGAGGGGTTATTTGCAGGATCAAAACCTATGTAATAATCACCTGTTGGGATATTTTCAAATAAGTAAAGTCCATTTACATCTGTGTAGACCGTTTCTATTGGTAAACCTGAATTTGCATCGTATAAAATTACTTCTACGTTTTCGATACCCATTTCTGATGCGTCTTGAATACCGTCTCCATTCGCATCTACCCAAACATAATTTCCTATGTTGGCTGTTGGGTAAACCCCAGCATCTTGCGTTAAATCATCTCCATTTAATGGATCAAACGTAAATATTGAAACAACTCCATTGGTATCGGCATCACTATCATTTGAACCATTTCCTGTATTTGTATCCGTAAATGTATAGTTGTAACCGTTGACATTTGTAGAAACATCAAAAACTATGGAATAGTCCCCTGCTGAAATATTTTCAAATAAATATTCACCATTGGCATTAGTCGTTGTGGTAGCTATAATATTACCTAATTCGTCTAATAAGTTGACTGTTACGCCTTCGAGTCCTGTTTCTGAAGGATCTTGAATGCCATCGTTATCATCATCTACCCAAACAAAATTTCCAATATCTGCCACAGGAGTTAAGCCTGCATCATGCGTGAGATCATCACCATTAGCAGCGTTAAAATTAAATGGTGGTGTTTGCCCGTTGGTATCTACTTCACTATCATTTGTGCCGTTACCTTGTTCAGCATTAGTCCAAGCGTAATCTTGCATTCCAGTAGCAGTCGAATCATCAAAGCCTAAAGAATAAACACCAGATGGAATATCTTCAAACAAATATGCCCCATTAGCATCAGTCGTAGTTGTTGCAATTATATTTCCAAGCGCGTCATATAGATTTACCGTTACATTTTCAACCCCCATTTCTGATGGGTCTTGAATCCCATCTCCGTTAACATCAATCCAGACATAATCACCGATATTAGCAAGTGCAATAATACCTGCATCATGGGTAAGGTCATCGCCCGTAGTTGGATCGAAGCTGAATACTGGTGTTTGTCCATTGGTATTTGCTTCACTGTCATTCGTTCCTGTTCCTGTTCCACTTTGTGTAAAACCATAGTCACTATAACCAGCTGCTGTACTTATATCAAATTCGATGTAGTAATCTCCCTGTAGCACATCCTCAAATAAATACTCACCATTAGCATCCGTGAATGTTGTTGCAACGATATTTCCTAAAGCGTCAAATAAAGTTACCGTTGCGCCTTCTACTGGTGTTTCAAATGGCCCTTGTAAACCATCTTGATTGGTATCTACCCAAACATAGTTTCCGATATTGGCATTTGGTACAAATCCAGCATCAATCGTTAGATCATCACCATTTGAAGCATCAAAACTGAACGGATTCGTATTGCCTGTTACAGTATTTGCATCGCTATCTATAGCATCATTTCCTCCATTGTTTTGTGGAGAAGCAGCATAATCAATACCTGACATGTTGGTGTTAATATCAAAATTGATATAATAATCACCTGTTGGATATTCTTCAAATAAATATGCTCCATTAGCATCTGTAAAAACGGTATCTAATGCCACACCTGTTGTAGCATCATATAAAATAACTTGTACATTCTCAATACCTGATTCACCTGCATCTTGGATTCCATCACCATTCGTATCTTCCCAAACAAAGTCACCAATATTGGCACATGGTTCTTCCGTTACGATGAAAGGACAACAGTTATCGTATGGACATAAACCTCCATTGACTTCTACATTATAGTCGCCTGGTTCAGATATATCTAGTGAATCAGTCGTTGCGCCAACGATCATGATACCATCTTTATACCATTGATAAGACATAAATTCGTCAACGATTCCGATACGAGTTGTTTCTTGACAATTTAACATGATTGGTACAGAAGTACAAACACCATCTTGGTCGTCTTCGGTTGGGTCATCATTGTCAGGTGTAGAATCTGTATCGCCCTCTTCCATATCAGTAATTTCGGCAACATTATATATTGGGCCTACGTCGCCTGTGATTTGAGCATATATTTGACGGATCAGTGTATCCCCAGGTAAAATCACATCTGGTTGTACTTGCCAAATTCCAGTTATTGGATCATAAAGTCCATCATTCGGATTAGTACTCAAAAAGGTCAAGCCGTTAGGTAGAACATCCGTCACTTCTACAAAAGAAGCTCCATTTGGCCCTTGATTGATTAAGGTCAATTCATACGTTAAAACTTCACCAACCATAGCCATGTTTGTGCTAACTGTTTTGGTCAATTCTAAATCCGTACATGAAACGCCTTTAACAGGTTGTTCATATGCAACATCACAACCTGTTAAATCTTTGTAAGTTAAAGTATAGGTTTGAATACCAACAGGAGCATCTGCTAATGTTGTGGGATCGTTGGGATTTACTAAACCCATTGTTGGAGTCCATTGATAATCGTAGAAACCTTCTGGTCCAGTCAAAGCTACTTGTCCGCCATTACAAGCTTTTACTAGTGGGCCTATATCTTTTTGGATTCCTTTAAAAGTAGCAGCTACTGTATCTACGCTAGTACAAACACCGTTGGGGCTAGTAGTTACTAAAACATATTCGAGCGTTACATCTGTTGTATTAGTATGACTATATGTTAGAGTAGGATTAGGATCAGTATTATCTGATAAATTAGAGGTAGATGCTCCATTCAAGCCAAACCATTCATACATAAAACCAACAGATCTCAAGTCACTACCACAACCAAACAATGCAAAATCTGAACTACAACCAATAGTATCATCACCTGCATTTGATGCCATTAATGAGTTGGCATTCAATTCTGGAATATCACAACTACAACCTATTGCTCGTGCAATAATTTGGCAAGACTGAGACGGATCATCTAAAATGAATGGTCCGCCAGATAAGTTGTCTGATCCGCCAACTGGGATTGTATTAGTATAGGTTGTATTTCCAATAAAAACATCACCAGCAGAATACGTTGTACTTTCATCTGCATCGTAGTAAAATTCGATATCTACCGGCTCGTTGATGTCGATAATACCCGTATTTACAATACGTACATTATCTATAAATAAAGTAGAAAAATCACAACTGGAGCGAATTACTAGGTTTTCCAATTCGAATTCTTCTTTAATCAATTCTATTTCTTCACGAACAGCACCAGTTGCAATTTGGGCATCACAAACTACTCCATTACAAGAAGTCTCTGAATTACGAACTGTTCTAACAAAAATAATATTTTCATCATCACAAAGTACCTGAGATGTATCTTGAGTCACTTGTAAAGCAAAGGGAATAGAAGTCAACTGAGGAATACCTGCGTCGATTCCCCATCGAAGTTCCTGAAAAGTTTCTGTACTTCCTCCAACAGGGCCAAAAGTTGTTATAATTGGGGTAGTATTAGACACGTGAGCAGGATTGAATGCCACGCCTGAATAATTCCAAGCAGGAGGCAACGCTACTATAAGCGAATCTAAGCCATCCGTTTCTCCAAGAAAAACAAAATTTCCATCAATATTGACAGATGCGTTTGCGGCACATCCATTAATTGGCTGACCGTCAATATTTAAGGAATGTATTGAACCGTATGGTTTAGTTTGACCATCTAATTCTAAAGTACTAGCATTTTGTAATAATGTTTGAGTATTTTCACCACAATAATTATTTCCTCTTGAACGAATATATATAAAATCACCACCAATAAAATCACATCCAACTTCTACATCAAACTTAAACCTTAACTTTCGTAGTGTTGGATCACTTTGGTTAAAACCTTCCCAACCGTTGTTATTTGGAGCATCAAATTCAGGAATTAAATCTTCCAAGTCCCAAACATATTTGATTCCTTGCGGAAGATATATGATTGCGGTAGGATTGAAAATAGCGTAATTATAATTCGGATTATTAACATCACACGGGTAGCAAGCTTCTTCTGTTCCTGGAACGATCGTCATTCCAGATGTATATGGTAGATATATTTCTACGTTTGGTTCATAGACAACAGCGTCTCCAACATTTGATACTTCTACCTCATATGGTAAAGATGTACATGGAGTTACTTGTCCTGATGGTTGTTCTAATATTTCTTGTTGTAAAGCTGCTTCTCTAGCATTAATATATAGAGGCAGCTCTTTAGATTGACAAGGTAAACCACCTTGAATTGCTTCATTTTCATTAATTGGGATGCGATCGCAGTCCCATCCAACTAATAATGTCAAGGAATCAAAATCACAGGTACGATAGTCTGCCGTTAGGTTATAATTGTTAAAACTGCCTCTTGCCAAATCTCCTAGTGGATACACTCCATTGATAGGATTAATAACTGAACCGCCTTGACTTAACGTGAAATCAAGAATATTACCTGATGATTGCTGAATAACAATCCAACCATTTGAAGCTATCTGTCCTTCTGTTTCTCGAACGGTAAATGTCCAAGAAACGTTTTCATCGTTCGGTTGATCTAAATCTAAACTAGCTATTGGTTGTAATTCAGGAATAGATATTCGTACAGGATTATTTTTAGGGTCATCTAACCTGATTTCTTCATCCAAAACATTTGGTGAACAGTAATCCATTGTCCCTTCTATATATTTATTTGGAGTAGATGGTACAGAAGTACATCCTCCTTCAAAGAAAGCAATTAACCAAAAACGGAAACCACCATTTGGCGGTGTATTTTGGGAACAATCAGCATAGTAAGCTTCCCAATCCATATATATATAACCGTTTTCTTCCACTGCATAAGCCGTAACGTCTTCATTGTTATTAGCGTTTGTTCCGACACCTAAACCTTCTGAATTATCTCTTCTATCAATTTCTAGTTTATCGAAAGTTAAACCTGTAGGAATTTCAAATCCAGCTTTTATAGGATACATAAATCTCCGAATCTCATATGGAAATGGTACTGAAATATATGATCCTCCACCAATACAAAAATCATAACGCATTCCATATTGTGTCCCTCCACAACCATATGCGCTATTGGAATGGTCTTGAAAAACAAGGTTTTCATCGAAACCTACTTGTTGGTAAGCCATAGGTACATTGAAACAACTTAACCTGTCAGCACCAGCAGGTTCGGGAGCTAATCCCGCATGCCAATTGATTCCGATTAACTCTTGTTCTATTTTACATCCTGGATTGTTATTATTAATCATAGAACCCGTTACACGAATCGTATCACCATTTTCATATAAAAAATCGGTTGGAATAGTTCCACAGCCTTGTACTAAATCTGTTGTTAAATAGTATTTGGTAGTTGTAGGATCTAATGAAAATACATTGGGTACACAATTATAGTATACACCCTCCGAAGCATCATAAATTTCTAAACCGTGCGAAGCACCCAACAAGTGACTTCCTGGCAAATTTAATTCTAAATAAACATGTTCAAAAAAGGTTTGACTAAAGGTAGGTGTAATGTTTACACAAGCTACCGATTCAAAAGCAAGTTCATCACCTTTCATGGCTCTACTTTTGAAGACTCGATTCATATCTATACTTCCTGAATTATCTTCACAACCGTCATTATCGTTATCGGGTGCGCCAAAACAAGTTCGTTCTATATTATTATATTTGTTAGATAATCCATCACAAGGGCAACCACAACCTGTTAGTGTAGTATTGGCTGCTTCGCACATAAATGTCATTAAACAATTATCGGCACAAGTACCATCTCCAAAACGATACCCCATTTCCATTGTAGTTCCTGCGACTCCACCTGCATCACAAGGTGTACAATCATAAAATACATCGAATGTTATTTTGGACGCATCTCCATAATAATCGTCAAAACAAACATCTACTTTTGTATTACCATCAGTATCAGTAGTAACTGTTTCTGTATATTGTATATTTTTATTATCGTTTCCGAAGCCATCAACCCACTGAACGTTTCCTTGATAAACTAATGGGGCATCAAGGTTCAGTTCAAAACATACTTGCCCTTCATTTTGGAAAGAGGAGAATGAAGGAATATTATCCAAATTATATTCCCACGTCAATGTCTCTTCATCCGAGATGGATGGTGGAATATTATCTGATGTAGACGTTCGAAGATTAATCCCATCAAAATTACGATTATTACTGTAATCAATTCCACAAGAGTCTTCATACTTGAAATTAACATTTGTACCATAGATCGTTTTATTTGAAAGTACACATCCTCCTTGTGCTGGACAACATGTTCGACGAATAAATTTAATTTTTATAGTTCGGGCACCTTCTATTGGATTTGTTGGTAATGGAACATTTAACTGTGTGTATTGTGCACCTAAAGCTGCACAACCATTAGAGGTTGTCGTACTTGTATCTTCAAGATTTGTTTCAGAAACAGAAGTGTATCCATTTCCATCTCCCATATCTAACATGATTGTATTGCCTTCAATCCATCCTTCGGAATCTCTTCTTTGCAATTCTATGTAAGAATTGTAGGCTTTTCCACTCACTACTTCGAATTCAACTTCTATTTCTGCTCCATCTTCTATACACGCTCCTATATCTCTTGACCAACTTTCATAATTGACAACTGGTGCTTCTAAACTTAATTGTGCACCTAATGGGAGCGTTTTAACTTCACAATCTTCACCTTCACAACCCCAGCTCACAAGTGCTTCTGAACCAAAATCTTCACACCCTGTAATAATAACGTCTTCCGACCAAGTATAACTTTGTCCTTCACTAAACGGAAGTGTTATTCCAAAGGAACTTGCATTGCTATTATTGATAATAATACACCCGTCTACATCCAAAGTTACAGGATTGTTGTTTAACATTTGATTAGAAATTGTGACATCATTCCCATAGTCCATACATATCTTAAATTCATTTAAAATTGCATTGACACCTGTTTGCATGATAGAATAATCTCTAGTAAAGGTTTCCCCAACTTCTACAGTAGGATTAGAATTCGTTCCAGCAGACAATAACAACACTGGAATTTTAATGGCATTTGTAAAAGGTGTGAAACTTGGATCAGATGTACTCACATCATTGTCACCTCCACTTGATGTAAAGCTAAAATCCATATTAGCCGAATTTCCCTGAGTCACTAGAAAATCAAATGCCCCACATACCAAATTGATAGCAAAACTATAGTCTTGAGCTTCGTTAGCAGCATAATCAGGTAAACTAAAAACGGGATTGCTTAAATCTGAAATATCTAACTCAGTGGCAGGAGCAGTTATAGAACCCGGTATATATTCCATCCCTGGTTGAAGGGTTAGGGTCAGTTCTACATCTGTTGATGCTGTTAATGCTCTAGTTCCAATAGAGAAAGTACCGCCGTCTTCTTTACAAAAAGACCATTGATCGGCATCAGTAGGAGCAACAATACCTATATTATTGGCATCATCAGGTGGTATAGTTACGCCTCCAAATTGTCCGAATAATTGAATAGAAATAAATAAAAGTACGAGCAATGAGGTAAGTCTTAATCCCATAGTCATTAAATTAGCGATATATTAGTTAGTTATTACTTATTGGGGGATGGGGGAAGGATAAACTAGAAACATATAAATGCTACTAGTAAATTTGATGTAGATGGTAGATTTCATTCTTCGGATAGAAGAAATATTTATGGGCAAAATAAATATTTCCTACTCATAATATTAATGTTCTGCAATAAACAAAAGTTACAAATAATTAAAAGCACGTTCGGGTAAGTCTATGTGACTGTCATCTATTTACACATCATTATTATTCATATTTATTTAAAAGCAGGTATCTTAATTTTCTAAAATCACATAACAATACACATTCATATGGTAATTAAATTGTTACAACAATACTTTGACGAAGACAGGGTTTTATATGGGGATAAATTAAAAGAAAGGTATTATCATATCTGGGAAATGAATAACTCTTTAAAGGCAAAAGCGGTTATACTCCCGACCAAAACAGCAGATCTATCTGTTGCGTTGCGTATATGTAATGACCATAAACAAAAGATAGTTATTCATGGTGGTTTGACAAATTTGGTTGGTAGCACTGAGACTGAAGGCGATGAAGTAGTTATTTCATTAGAAAAAATGAATCAAATAGAGGAAGTAGATGTCAAAAGTAGAACGATGACTGTTCAATCTGGTGTTATTTTAGAAAATATACAAAAGATAGCCTCACAAAACGACCTACTTTTTCCTCTTAACTTTGGTGCAAAAGGCTCGGCTCAAATTGGAGGTATTATTTCTACTAATGCAGGTGGTTTAAGAGTATTTAAATATGGAATGACCCGACATTTGGTCTTGGGTTTAGAAGTAGTGCTAGCAGATGGAACTATACTTTCTACGCTGAAAAAAATAATAAAGGATAATTCTGCTTATGACCTCAAACAATTATTTATTGGATCAGAAGGAACGCTAGGTATTATTACCAAAGCCGTCATCAAACTGGTAGAAGCTCCAAAAAGCAGAAATAGTGCCTTTGTAGCTATTGATACTTATAATAAAGTTGTAGATTTTTTAAAATATATGGACAGTGGTCTCGCTGGTACACTAAGTGGGTTCGAATTGATTTGGAAAGAAACCTATCGACGTATGACTTCACCTCCTGCACTCGCTAAACCTCCTTTGAAACACGGTTCTAACTATTATGTACTTTTAGAAAGTTTAGGTAGCAATCAAGAAGAGGATAAAGCTCGAATGCAAGCACTTCTTTTGGATGCTTTTCAAGAGGAAATGATTTTAGATGCTGCTTTGGCAGATACACAATCTGACTTACAATGGTTTTGGAAAATTAGAGAAGATGTAAGGGTCGTTACTTCACAGTGTAATCACGATCAACATTTTGATATTAGTCTTCCGATTGCTAAAATAGGTGAAACCATTGATACAATTATAAGTGAACTATATAATATACCTGAAGTAGAATTGGTTGTTGCCTTTGGACATGTGGCAGACGGTAATATTCATCTTGTAGTTGGCAAAAGCAAGCAAACGCCTGAATTAATTCATCAAATAAATACTGTAGTATATTATCCCTTACAGGAACTAGGTGGTTCCATATCAGCAGAACACGGAATTGGTTTACATAAAAAACCATACTTACATTTATCTAGAACCGATGCTGAAATTAGTTTAATGAAAACACTAAAGAGAACACTTGATCCTAATAACATTCTAAATCGAGGAAAAATCTTTGATTTGTAAATATATTTATAATGAGCAACAATATTCCATTGGTTAACCTACCATTACCTGAAAAAGATTTTGGTTTTAAAATTGCTAATAATCGAGAAATTTTACTCCACGAAGGACTAGATCATAATCCGTTTCGACCCCATCGAATACAATTCTATGCGATACTATTTATTTTAGAAGGTGAAGGCGTCCATTTTATAGATTTTAAAAATTATCCATACAAAAAAGGAAGTATTATATTTATTTCAAAAGAACAGGTACATGCTTTTGAAATGAATATGGAACGAAAAGCTTTTTTCTTGATGTTTTCCGAGGAGTTTTTAGAAAAAGGAAATACGTCTACTTCCAATTTAATGCAACATTTGAGTTTGTATAACCATACCTTGTATCCACCAGTAATTCAACTAGAGGAAGAAAAAACTCGACTTTTTTTGGATATTACACAAAAAATCAAGGAAGAATTTGATGCACCTGATGATGAATTGACTGAAGAAATCATGCACGCGGCATTGAAAATTTTTCTGTGTATGAGTGATCGTATTCGTCGACAAAACAGATCAAATATTATCAAGCATCATTACCACGATGAATATCTTTTATTTCAGAAATTACTCAAAGAACATATCTTCGAATCTCGAAAAGTAAAATTTTATGCTGAAAAAATGTTAATGTCATCCAAAAAACTCAATCGCATTACAAATGAAATGGTACAACAAACGGCTAAAGGTCATATCAATGCTTTTTTGACTTTAGAGATTAAACGTCTATTGATGAATACATCTTTCTCTATTTCCGAGATTGCCTACAAAACAGGATTTGAGGAAACCACTAATTTTGTCAAATACTTTAAGAAACAACTACAATTAACACCTAGCCAGTTTAGAGCGCAATATCAATAAAAATCCAACTTAACGTAAATTTAACACTAAGTTGATGGGAATTTATCCTTCTGTCCTGTTTTAACCCTAAAACAGCCCCTTTTGACCTATTTATACGCTCCCTTTTTGCTCATTTTTGCACTAAAATATAAAGCAATATAAATTTAATAGTCCTTTCCTATGTGCCTCTTTTAGAGTACATGAGAAAGGACGGGTTTTACAACCTCAATATTTAGAACTATGAAAACATTACGAACTTTACTACTCGTTTTAGTACCATTCATTGCCAATACGCAAACTTCTCAGAGTATTTTTGATCTTCTTTCTAATGAGGATTACACTGCTGTCAACATGGAACTTGACTGGTCAGCAGTTACATCTGATCTTAGAAATGAAGATAAACACCACGCTCATTTGACCTTCAAAGATGCGGAAGGAACTAAACAGGCATGGGACATCAAAGTAAAACTTCGAGGTAAGTTTCGACGCATGAAATGTACAGAGACGCCACCGTTCAAGTTGTACTTTGATAAAAAAGATTTAGCTAGCGCAGGTTTAACAAAGCACAATGATTTAAAATTGGTCAACTTCTGTTATAGTGATAAGGAGATTGCTAAAAATATATTGTTAAAAGAGTATTTAGCCTACAAAATGTATGGCGCTATAACGGATATTAGCTACAGAGTTCAGTTATTAAAAATCACCTACAAAGACACTGTAACTGGCGATAAAATAAAACAATGGGCCTTTTTAATTGAAGACACAGCGCAGGTTCGAGATCGTTTATCAGCAGATAAATTATCCAAAGACGAATTAGTGCATTTAGATTCATTTGACAAAAATCAAGTTAGGATAATGGCACTATTCCAATATATGATTGGAAATGCAGATTGGAAACTACAAATAGAAAAAAATGTAAAAATAATCAAGCAAAAAAATCAATTGCTTGCTATTCCGTACGATTTTGATTTTTCTGGATTTGTAAATGCTCCATATGCACGACCTAACTCCAATTATAGTTTGACAAGCGTAAAAGACAGAATATATTTAGGTTTTCCAAAAGACGTTATTCACTTAGATCCGACTATTGATTTATTTGAGTCAAAGAAAAAGACCTTATATAAGTTGGTGAAAACCCAAAAACACCTATCTTGGGACAGTAAAGTAGAAATCTTCAGCTATTTAGATGAATTTTTTAACGAATTGAATGTTAAGAACATTGTTCGAACTGTACCTATCGAAGACGACACAGAAGAACGCTCTAGTACTGTAAAATAACAGCAGTAGTATTTAGAGTGACGCTTCCTAAACGAAATAAGGAAATATGGTGCAGACCAAAGCAACCATTGCATTGAAGGAGAAAACGAAAGGATTATCAAAAACGGTGATTAATATTATTCGTACCACCCAACGAAATAATATTGAGTTAACCGCTATTGCTGATAACAAAGCCAACGTTTTATTGAGTTTAAACGCTTTTATTTTGGCGGCTTTAATTCCGTATACCTTCACAAATATGGAAGCGATATTTGAAAATTTCTTGATAATTCCACTTTCTTTTGCTGCTATAACTTGCGCAATCACAATCTACTTGACAGCACAAGTTTTAAGACCATCTGATTTTGATAAACGTCAAAAGGTAGATCCGACAGATGTACAACCAAGTCCCTTTTTCTTTGGTAATTTCTATCATATGACAGCTAGTGAATACTATGCGTCATTGGAAGAAGGTTTATCTGACGAAAATTTGGTTAAAGGTCATTTAGCTCAAGATTTATACTTTATCGGGCAGCGTCTAGGTGTAAAAATGTCGCTGATCCGAACGGCTTTTAACGTCTTTATTGTAGGCGTTTTTGTTACACTTATCTCTACTGTTTTGGTATTGAGTTTTTCGTAGTTTGGACTTTAAAACCAGTATTTCAATCCTGTCCGAAGCCCTGCAAATTGATATTTTATATCCAATGCCTGATCCGATCCTAGAAAAGACAAATTATTCGTTCTAAAACGTGGATTGGCATATAATTCCCAATTTTCATTTAACATATATCCCAGATGGATTCCAGCGGATAAACTGATTCCAATTGAATTACTGACATAATCTTTAGCTTGAGTTTTATTGAGTTCTATTACAGAATTATCAAAATTGATAAAATGTCCTTGATAGGTTTTGGAAATATTGATTGTGCCTTCCAAATTTGCTCCAAACCTCCAACTATTCCAATCGGATATATAGCCCAATTGAATTGGAATATGCCACAATTGATGTTGATTGGCAAAAGTTTGTTGACGATCATAGACATTTGTTGCGGTAACAGAATCCGCTACCCAAACTGTTTCTCCTGCATCATCTATATAGAAATACGCCATTTCATCAAATATCGTAATTCGCTCCGTAACCGTTTGAATATTCTCATATTTGGTTTCAAAATGCTGATATGATAAACCACCTGAAATATAACCGTTCCACGGAAATTGATAACCGACTTGCACACCCGCCTGATAAGACACAAAAGGTGTGATTTTTTCTTCCCAGAGTGCTTGATACGCCTCTATTCCATCAGAATCATTACGTTGATAAATATTTTCTATCGGAAAAGATGCTTGGACATATCCATCTAAAAATGGTTTACCTGATTCTTTCACTTGACATTTATCCCATTTTCGGTTGACTTCATCTAAATCGATTTTTTCGACTTCCAAAAATTGATTTTTGGGAGTATACTCTACCTTTTGAAGTGCCAAATTATTTAAATTGATAATGTCAAATATCTTCGTTTTTAAGACTTTTGATTGATTTATAATTGAATGTTCATTAACTATAACATTTTGAGTGGTTTGTTCTGTATTATAGATAGTATTAGTAGAAGTTAGTGGAATTTTAGATGCTCTTACGTTTGTTTTTTCTTTATTATTTGAGACTTGAAAAGTACTTATTTTAGAAGATAAAGTAGAACTGTTTGGTTTATTTTCTCTGCCTTCTATTTGTGCGTCCTCTTCATTTGATGATGATGATGCGATAGGTTCAGCGGCTTTGTCTTTTGATTTTATATTTATTGGAACGTTTTCAGAATTGTGTTGCTCAATGTTAATTGACTTCTCAGGTACGAATTTATTATTTTCAGAAGTATCGGAAATTATATAAATACCTAAACCAGATACTATAACTCCAACTAAAAATACCCAAAGTAATATTCTTTTTTTGGAAGATCGTTCTCGTCCTATTGCTATCCAAAGTTCTTCTTTATCGGCAACTTCTGTAGTTGTTTGTTCAAAATGTCGTTTAAATAAGTCATCCATATTATCCATTGAGTTTTTCATACGTTTTAGCTTTATTAATTTGTTGAGCCAGTTTTTTTCTTGCTCTAGTCAAGAGCGAACGAGAACTACTTTCAGCGATTTCTAGTTTTTCCGCAATTTCTTTATGGCTGTATCCCTCGATGGCATACATATTAAAAACCAATCGTTGGTTGGTTGGTAATATGAGCAAGCATTGATACATTTCATCTTTAAATATCGAATGTACTGACGACACTTGTTCTGAGAAAGGTTGAATATCTATTGCTTGCCAGCGCTGTTGCTTTTTAATCCATCGAATTGCTTCTCTGGAAGTAATCCGCCGCATCCAAGCCATAGTTGCTGCCTCATTTTCATATTGAAATCTAGGCAATTGTTTATAAATACGGATATAGCTTTCTTGCAAAACATCCCTAGCCGCCGACCGATCTACCACATATCTCAATGCCACCGTCATCAAATGATCGGTGGTCTTGAGATAGAGGCTTTTTTCCGCTTTTACGCTGCCTTCTAGGATGTTTTGAATCAGTGTTTTCAGTGGTTATGATTTTCTATTTACGAAAAATGTTGAGCAATTTTTTAGTTTTAGTCTATTGGTACTCTAAAAGAACCTTCTATTGG
>JAHDFQ010000107.1 GCA_020628085.1 Saprospiraceae bacterium | reverse complement strand
GTGATTCCAAATCAACTCTTCACTGTTCGAGAATTGCTAGAAATTCCTGTTGAGTCGTTTTCGTTTTGTCTTTTGCATACCAAGTATGTAGTCTCAAAGAGGCTTGCGATAAGATATACTGTTTAATATCAATATCCGTTTCTGTAGCTGCATCGTTCTTTGCTTGCATCATCATATTTTGCATTTCGGCAGGTCGAGGACCCCAACTATCTAAAATTTCTAAACTACGGGCATCTAAAATTAAAATTTTGGGAATAGACCGACCACCGTTGGTCAAAAAAGCATCCATAATATCGAGGTGTTCGTCTCGCAATATGCACCTTAGTTGAATTTTATCATTTAACGATGCCATCTTGTTTATAACAGGTACAATTTGAGCAGCATCACCACACCAACCTTCTGTTATCACTAACCAAATCATAGGTTTTTCAATTCCCTTGACCACTTCAATAGTAGTGTCTGTAAGCACCGCTTTTCGATCCAAGCGATTCATCCGAGCTATGTTGGTTTTAGTATAATTTAACAAAAAATCACTATGATCTATACCTGTGGTTTGTTGCTTCGCAAAAAGAATATCGACTAAATTTCGATAAGCTTCGTAAGAGTAGGATTGTTGGATAATATTCTTAGGAATTTTTTTCATGAGGCTGTCAATTGATAAATTATATTGGTATGCAATGGTCTGATCGTTTTTATTATAACAGCTTAAAAGTCAGATAGTTGTTGTTGAAATAAAAACGAGGCGATGATTGTAAACCACCGCCTCGCCAAACTCTTTTTTGAATTTATTATTTTGTCAATACAATGCTTTTAATTCCGAAAGAAGATGCTGCATTAATTCGTAATTGATACGTTCCAGCAGCTAGATGCTGTACGTTGATTTCTTCGTTTAATACACCTCCAAAACTATTGGCTTGTTGTTGATACACCAATTGTCCCAAAACATCGAACAACTGAATATTAACTGTTTCTGAAACTGCGGCTTGACTAAATCGAACAGAAAATCGACCATCCGTTGGATTCGGAAATAACTCAAATTCTAAAGTAGCCAAATCTCTAACATTGGTAAAATCAATCAAGACTGATTCAAAAGAAGAACAACCGTTTTCATCGACCACCCCAACTAGATAAGTACCATTTTCTAACATCAAAAAGTCCCCGTCATCTTGAAGCGTAACTCCGTTGTCAATAGAGTAGCTATACATTCCTGTTCCACCGTCTACATTGCTGATACTAATATTATTATCCATAACGCCAATCGTAAAACTAATTGTTTCAGGGTTGATGACAGTTAATGTACTACTAGAAATTTCATCACCATTAGCGTCCATGATGGTAACGACATAATCACCAGCGGCAAGTCCAGTAAAGCTATTTCCAGATTGGAATGTTCCGCCATTTAAGCTGTACATATAAGGCGCAATTCCACCATTGGCTTGTACACTAATTGAACCGTCATTATCATTATTACAAGTAATGTTTTCTACAACGGTAGAAACGACTACTAAAGGTGGAATGACATTTACTACTGCACTTGAAGTGTTTGTACAACCGTTGGCATCCATCACAGTAATCTCGTAAGTATCATTTTCAAGGTTTTCAAAAGTATTACCTGTTTGGAAATTTATTCCGTCAATACTATACATCAACGTTCCCGTTCCGCCACTTGCCATAACTGTAATCGTACTTTGATCGACCATAGACGAGGCTACAATAGCATCAGGAGTAGTGACCATCACCATATTGGTCATCATTTCAAAACCATCTGCATCACGCACCGTCACGGTGTAACTTCCTGCTGCTAAGTTTTCAAAAATGGGATCATCTTGGAAGTTTATGCCATCTAAGCTATATTGATAAGGTGCATTTCCACCTGTAACACTCACTTCTATCACACCATCATCTATTCCTCCAAAACAAGAAATTCCATTGGTCAAACTGGCACTAACTGATAGCGTATTAACTGATATAGTAGCAGTAGTCATACTTGTACAGCCATTGGCATCCATAACCGTGATGTCGTATGTTCCGTTTGCCAAACCACTAAATATATTACTAGATTGGAAGTTTGTTCCGTCAATGCTATACATTAAATTACCTGTTCCACCACTTGCAATGACGGTTATTTCATTTTCTAAAATATTTGTAGATGCAGATATGGCAGTAGGATTGACAATCATAACTGTGGCTGCGGTCATTTCAAAACCATCTGCGTCGCGTACTGTTACGGTGTAGCTTCCTGCTGCTAAGTTTTCAAAAGTATTACTTATTTGGAAATTTGTTCCATCCAAACTGTATTCAAACGGTGCGTTGCCCCCTGCAACAGTTGCGGTAATGCTTCCATCTGCTGCATCAGTACAAGAAACGCCATTCGTAACCGTTGCAATGACGGATAACGTGTTGACTGAAACGGTTTCCATGACCGTAGTGGTACACCCATTCTGATCTTGAACCGTGAACGTATAATCGCCATTAGCCAAACCATTAAAGACATTGCTATTTTGGAAATTTGTACCATCTAAGCTGTAGCTCAATGTACCTGTTCCGCCACTAGCCGTAATAGTCACAGTGTTCATATCAACACTAGATGACGCTGTAACTAAGGTCGGATTAGTGATCGTAATGGTATTCGTCGTACTCATAAATCCATTAGCATCCGACACATCAATGGTGTATGTGCCAGCGGCTAGATTGTCAAAAATATTACTACTCTGAGGTGTTCCATCATTTAAAATATATTGATAAGGTTCGTTACCACCACCGACATTGACTTCAATTGATCCGTCATTGGCATTATTACAAGAAATATCATTGATTAAGTTGGCTGAAACCACTAAAGAGTTGACGGCAATAATACCTGTGGTCGTTTCGGTACAACCGTTTTCATCTTGAACTGTAGCCGTGTAAGAACCGTTATCTAAATCACTAAAAATATTGCTCATTTGGAAGTTTATTCCATCAATACTATACATCAATGTTCCTGTTCCACCACTTGCAGTGATTGTCATTTCATTTGCATCCACACTATTTGAAACAGAAATAGCCATTGGTTCAGTAATCGTTACGCTATTCGTAGTTCGTGTAAAACCTTCATCATCTAAAACAACTACTTCATAAATTCCTGGCGATAGGTTATCAAAAATATTACTATCCTGAAAACTCGTTCCTCCGTTGATACTATATTGTAACGGCATGGTTCCACCTGATACATCAACGGTAATCGAACCATCATTCAGTCCATTACAAGAAACAGTATTATTGATAATTGCCGAAGCTACTAAGCTGTTGACTGCTACGTTAGCCGTTGTTGTCGCTGTACAACCGTTAGCATCTTGAACTGTAATGGTATAATCGCCATTTGCTAAACCACCAAAGGTATTACCCATTTGAAAGTTCGTTCCGTCGATACTATACATCAAATTACCCGTTCCACCACTTGCGGTAACCGTAACCACATCCATATTAGTGGCTGCAGAAGCATTAATAACAGTCGGATTAGTGATCGTGTTTTCGTTTGTTAAAAATGTAAATCCATTTGCATCTCTAATTGTAATCGTGTATGTACCAGCCGATAAATTCTCAAAAGTTGGGTTGTTCTGGAAATTTGTTCCATCCAAGCTATACTCATATGGCATTGTTCCACCTGTTACATTTGCTGTAATCGAACCATTATTATTGTTGTTACAATCAATGTCATTAACAATACTTGCAGAAGCATTTAATGTGTTGTTTAAAATAGAAATATTGAATGTATTATTCGGAATCCAACCATTATTCGCATCTTGTAGTTCAAAATTAAACGCATCAGACGTCGCTGCATCTCCATTGTGTTGATACGTAAATGCACCATTGTCGATGTCTTCTTGTGTAAATAATCCACCAACTCCAATCGGTGTTCCATTTAACAACAATGTTCCACTAACAGGTAAACTCGTAATTGTATAAATAATTTCGTTGGAGTTTAAATTCATCGCATTTGTACTCAAAAGTGTATTGTCTATCAAACCTGTTTGAGTAGCAGGAACTACGAGCGTTTCATTGGTCATTAGACTCAAGGTGCTTGCGACGAATGCTGCACAAATCTCTAAATCCAATTGGAATAGGGCACCTATATCACCTTGAACAGCATCTGATAGATCGAAGATCCAATCTCCTGATGAACTTTCGCCATTAAAAGCAGATAAACTCTCTTGCGGCTGGAAAGCTCCTTCAATAGAAAAGACGATATCAGGATTATCATCACTATTAACACAAGTATTCTCTAAATCGTCATAAGATGCACTTGCTTCATCATCAAATAAGACACCTAGGTTATCTCCTGGGCAGCCAACTTGATCATTGATGTCAGGAAATCCAGGTCGTTCAAATAATGAAACAGTTGTTCCTGAAGGAGAAGTAACGCTAGCGCTCAAATCACCAATCCATGAATGACCAAAAACCGTGATAATGTTTACATCGTTTATATTTATATTATCAGGAACATTAAGAGTGTAGGTAGATAATCCGTTATCTGGTACTAAAAAAGGTGCTGCTGGGTCAATATCCTCAGAGTAAACGAAGCAACTTTCCACCAAACCTTGAAAGGAATAGGTTTCAGAAGGAGCCCCTGCACCACAACCGTTAACGGCAGTTACCTGCCAATAAAAAACAGTATTTGGTGCAATGCCGCTTAGTTCAATCGTTGTTTCTGTAACTGTCGTTTCAAATATAGTACTGTCTCCAAACATGGGATTATTGGCAATCGTAAATATATATTCCGTTGCACCATCGGCCTCTTCCCAAGAGAAGATAGAAGTAAATGCTACACCAGTTTCAAAATTAGCAGGACTGGTCAAAGTGACTGTATCGGGAGAGCCCGTTAGCACAGTCAAATCAACGCTTTCTGAAATATTTACCGAAGTAGATGTCATATCAATACCAATAGTATAATCTCCTTCAGCTACATTTTCTAAACCAGAAACAGTCATCGTGACCATGCCAGAAGGAACAACTGGGTTTGGTGAAAAATCAACCGTCGCCCCAGCAGGAACATTTGTCGCTGCAAAATTGACTGCTTCACTAAAACTAGCCACTGACTCTAGGTTGATTTGATAATTGACGCTACCTTCATCTTTACAAGCACTTTGATTATTTGGAGTAACAGAAGTCAGGAATGTAGGTGTTGGAGGTTCTTCAATAGTAAAATCTCGATTAGAAATATCAAAGAAAATATTTCCACTTCCTTGTACTCGAATACGATTATCTGAACCTACTAAATTAGGAACGGTCAGCGTATATGAACCATTATTAGCGACACCTGATGCTATCGTAAACGGATAAGTAAAACCGCCATCGAAAGACATGGTAATATCTACATTAGCTGCGTCAACAGGAGACTGATCGGTGTTAGCAACGTTCCAAGTAACGGTTTCTTGTGTTCCAACCAACCAAGTGATGTTATTAGAATTAGGATAAGTGACCACAAATGGTCCAGCATTATTACTAACCGTCACACGCATTTCGTCTTCATCTGTACATCCATAAGCACTATGATTATCTCTGACAGTACAAATAAAATTCATGTTTCGAGCGACGCTTGGTAAGACTTCCCAATCATCATTCGTATTGATAACTAGATCACTCAAACGAGGAAAGACTCGATTCGGAGCTCCCGTTGGACTCAATGATCTAAATAATGGCCCATCATCTGTAGAGTTTGGTGGACTATTGGATTGTCCATCTGCATCAAACTGTTCCCAACAATACGTCAAATTATCTCCGTCAGGATCACTACCTTCTGCGGTCAATTCAAATGGAGTAGAGCGAGGGATGGTATAATTGCTACCTGCATCAACACTAGGTGGGTTGTTACTAGAATTTAGTATTTCTGCACAGGAATTTCCTGCTCCTGTAACGAAATTAGCAAATTCTTGAATGTTAATCGCATGGAAGTAGGCATCACTATTATTTTGCACGTTACTAGCTGCACCACAAATACCTGCATATCCCATAATGGTAGTAGCACCACCTGTTTCATACGCTTGATTACCAGCACTGCCACCACAATTATTGAAGGTATGGTTTCCACCATATTGATGTCCCATTTCATGGGCTACATAATCAATATCAAACGGATCATTCACAGGCGCACCTTGTCCTGTTACGCCACGTGCTTTTCCACCGCCACAAGGAGAACGTAAAGAAGCGATTCCACCACCACCTGTACTGAATACATGACCAATATCATAATTATTGATTCCGATCTCATTATCAATAGTCGTTTGATTTTCACTTAACATGGCAGGACCACTTCCATTAGTGTATGGGTCGGTATTGCCATTTAAAAATATAATATCATCGTTATTGGGTATGATCGTCATCGTGATACCAGCATCCCGTTCAAAAACACCGTTTACACGAACCATGGAAGTATTCATGGCAGCTAAAGCACCATTGACTGTTCCTCCATGAAACTGGGCATATTCCCCTGTACAGGCCAGTGCCAAACGATAGTTTCTAAGTTGGCAGTCACCTGCGATTCGTTGTGTATGTTCAATGAAATTTTCTGGTGTAACCTCTGATTCTACGTGACAAACAAATTCCTTTCTAAGGTGATTGCTATAATCTTTTTTATAATAAGAAATATAGTTTTTTGTATCTCCTTTAGCATACGGATCAATAAAAACAGCAGATGTTTTAGCGGTTAAAACCATGGCATGAAACCCTGCGGGCGTACGATCAAAGCGAATCGTTGCGGTGGGGTCATCTATACCTGTTCCTGCAAAAGATTGGATTTCTGGATAACGTGCCGCTAAATCAGAATGTAACACAGATGCTTCTGTAATTGAGAAGCGTTGTGTACTTCCATCAGGCATTGGTAAAGCTAGGATGGTCGTATTAGTTTTGGCAAAAGCACTAAACCTTGGCGGTGCTTTTTTCAATGCTTTTTGTAATAGGTCATCATTTAATTCTACTGTTCGATATTTATTCGGAATAATTTGACGCTCAATATTATGCTTTTCTATAGCTTGTTCAGATTTATCCTGAAACGGATGAAATGCGTCTTGTTGAGCAAAAAGTTGAAATGATATACACATTAATACTATCAGAACGAATGTGTACTTGATTGTTTTTTTTTGATCCATAATTTTGATAGATAAAGTAGGACTTTTGAGATAATATGAAATGATAAAATTAAATTTGGAATGGACTCTACTATCAAAAATACAATTTTACTATTGATTAATGAAGTCAATGTCATCAAAATGTGACATCGTGTCTTATTATAGGCAAAAAAAAACACACCAAACCTAACAAGATTTAATGTGTTTTTCCACGGGTTACATTTTTTAAGTATAGAGAAGTGCTTAAAACATAACTCCTAAACGTAATGTGATAGAGCGCGTGACGGCATTTGAATCTTCTCTTGAACCATCATTTTTAACAGCACTGTTATCGGTTACATCCAAGAAACCTTGGCTATATTGTATACCTCCAACGAAAGTCGTTGAACCATTGATGCTATATTCTATACCAGCACCTACACCCCATAATAGATTCAAAAAGTTTACATCGGCTTTGATATCCTCTTTTTCGGTATTTAAACCATCGGCATCCATAACATCCCCACGCGCTTGAGTTCTAAACCCAAAGGCTAAAATAGGTTCTCCATAATACCTAAAATGACCTATTTCGTCGGTTCTCATCTTTAGACCAATTGGAATTTCAATATATTGGATTCTATATTTTAAGTTCGTTCCGTTGGGCAGCGCATTTTCTGAATCGTTCAATTCAGGATTACTCAAATCGGATTGTGTCCAAAAATTTCCTCCTTGATTATGTAAAAGTGTTCCACCTTGACCGAATGCAAATCCTAAACTAGCAGTCACCGCATATCGATCTGCAAAAAAGTATTCGCCACTAAATCCAAGGCGTAAACCTATATTTGAACCATTGCTGTTGATTTCATTATCATTTGTAGTCATCCAGTTAATACTAGGACTTAAATGCAATCCAAAACGAAAATCATTTTGAGCATTTCCAACTAAGGATATAAAACAAAATAATCCTAAAAAGAATACAATTTTTTTCATATTAATAAAGTTGATTAATTTAATTGATTTTTATTCAAAAGGAGAATATTCTCCTTCATTTCAATACCTTTTAACGAGAACAAAGCTAAAAGCGTTGCGTTCATTTTGAGTTGGGTAAATAAATAATAATTTTGTGGTCTAATAGATTCATCATAAAGATACTTTATAAAACTATGCTGAAAAATACAATTTTATTAATTACAGCGACTATTATAATAGGCTTCATGACTAGTTGTAGTGAAGATAAGTATATTCCTGATGTTTCCGATATAAATATTGATGTGGAGATCAATCGTTTTGAACAGGATTTGTTTGCGATTGATACGACGCAGATAAACGAAGGCATAGCAGCCTTACAAACGAAATATCCTGAATTTACAGATTTATTTTTTCAGCGGATCATTCCTCTAGATCGTCCTCAGGCTGAACCATCTTTTCCTGAAAATGTAAAAGGTTTTTTGACTTATCCTAGTATTCGGGCTTTGTATGATACGACAATGATGGTATTTCCAGATATACAGTCCGTACAAAATGATCTGACTTCGGCATTTCAATTTTATAAATATTATTTTCCAGATCGAGATACGCCAAGTATTTATACGTTTATTTCTGAATATTCTTACCAAACGTTTATTACTCAAATTGATGGAAAAGACGCTATTGGAGTTGGACTAGATATGTTTTTGGGTAGCGATTATCCGTATCGAAAGTATGTTCCAGAAAATCCGAATTTTTCAGAATATTTAACCCGAGCATTTAATAAGAAACACTTGACCAAAAAAGTGATGGATACGGTTATAGATGATGTAGTAGGCTTACCCGATGGAAAACGCTTGCTTGATATTATGGTTAACAATGGTAAAAAAATGTATCTATTAGACTTGGTGTTACCAGAAACGGCGGATTCGATTAAGTGGGAATATACTGCTCAACAAATAGATTGGTGTCAACAAAATGAATTGGCTTTATGGACACATTTACTTAAAGAAGATTTGTTATATGAAACGCAAAATAGTAAATTCAGAAAACTGGTAGAACCAAGCCCTAGCGGCCCAAGTAATATCCCACCCGCTTCGCCAGGTCGTGCCGCCAATTGGATTGGAAAAGCTATTATTGAAGCATACATGGCTCGTCATCCAAACACAGATTTGATGGCTATGATCCGTGAAAAGGATGCTCAGTTAATCCTAGATAAATCGAGGTATCGACCAAAAGAAAATTAAATGGTCTAGACTTTATTCGTCTCTTAACGATAGAAGTTGCCCTTTCTGTACCTAAAATTCTAGTACAAACATCTATATTTGAGGATTGAAAAAACCGTAGTAAGGATTATTCACCCAATGGAAAAAATAGTATTCTTAGCACTCATCTTGACACTCACTTTGCCTATGGCTTGTGTTCCACCTAAAGAAGAAATTCTGACGGAGGTCAATTTAGATATTCAAGATGTCCAATTACAAAAAATACATCTTTTTAAAGACGCTGCTAATTTAGATAGCCTTCGACCATTATTACAGCATTTTGATCCATCTTATCGCTATGCTTCTGCTATGGCACTTGGTTCTGTTCGAGATGCTTCGACTATCGACGATTTGTCTGTTTTATTGAGAGACACAGTTGAAGAAGTGCGGTTGGCAGCGGCGTATTCAATTGGGCAAATAGGAGAGGAGCGTGGTGAACGTATCTTGATTAATAATTTTAATACAACTGGTGAATATAATAAATTTAATGGGGCTGTTTTAGAGGCTATTGGTCGATGTGGAACAGAAGAATCTTTAAAGTTTTTAAGTACTATAGAAACCTACACTCCAAAAGATACTGCTCTTTTAAAAGGACAAGCATTGGGTATTTATAGATTTGCATACAGAGGGATCACCGTTCCAGAAGGGACAGACAAAATGGTTGATTTTGTGACGAATCGTGATTATCCAATTGCTCCGAGAATGGTCGCTTCTAACTATTTATATCGAGCGAAAGATATTATTCTGGATAGTCTTCAAGTATCAAAACTATCAAAAGTGCTTACAGAAAACACCGATCCACGTATCCGAATGGCACTAGCTATTGGGATAGGAAAATCAAAACGTCCTGAAGCACAAAAAGTCTTAACGAGTCAGTTTGCCAAAGAGCAAGATTATCGAGTCAAATGTAATATCATGCGAGCTCTAGGAAATTTTCCTTATTCTGAAATGCAAGGTATGTTTTTTGAGTTGATCGGTCATCCTAACACTAAAATTGCCTTAACTGCTGCTGACTTCTTTTATAATCATGGCGACCCTAGAGACGCACGGGTATATTGGCGAAAAGCTAGAGATTTGACTAATATTCCTGTCAAAATGAGTATGTATAAAGTAGCGAATAAACATATGCCAGCAGGATTTCAAGACTATAAATGGTTAATCAACAATGATCTAAAATTGATTTACCAAGATACTACGCTCGGCGTATATCAACGAGCGGCCGCACTTCGAGGCTTAGGAGAATATGGTTGGAATTATAAGTATCTATACACTCCTGTATTGACTGCAAGAGAGCCTGTCATTCGAACGGCAGCTGCGGAAGGTTTAGCAAAAATTTGCCAAGACCCCAACTTTGATCTTAATTTTGGATTGAGTAGACGACGTATCCGAAAAGAGTTGTCTGTTTATTTATCGGAATTTATGGAAAAGGGAGATGCAGGCGTTCGAGCAGTTACGGCTAATATTTTAGCAGACGAAAAAGCTTTTAAAGATTTATATGAAAATAGTAGTTTCCTCTACTTGGCAAAAAGAGATTTAGAACTACCAAAAGAAACGGAAACACTTTATGCCATTGAAAGAGCTATTGCTACGATTGATGATAAAGACTATCAACCAGAACAACCCGCATATAATAATCCGTTAGATTGGTCAATTTTAAATGGTGTTAGTTCGAAATCTATCGCTATTATCAATACTAACAAAGGAACATTTAAAATGCGTTTTCTACCTTTAGATGCACCTGCGTCGGTGGCTAACTTTATAAAATTAGCTAAAGATGGATTTTATGACGGAAAGCGAGTACATCGAGTGGTACCAAATTTTGTGATGCAAGCAGGTTGTCCAAGAGGCGACGGTTATGGTGGATTAGATTATACCCTTCGGACAGAAGTACCTCGACGTTCTTACGATCAAGAAGGATATGTTGGAATGGCTTCAGCGGGTGCAGATACAGAAGGCACACAATGGTTCGTTACCCATTCGCCTACTATTCATTTAGATGGAAATTATACTATTTTTGCAAAAGTAATAGAGGGAATGTCGACCGTTCATAAAATAGATGTCGGAGATACCATCGAATCTGTTCAACTATCTTTCTAAAGAGGAGTTAAGTTCTTATACCTTATTTTAAATTCTAAAGAAAATTCAATATGTCAGGAATAGAAACACCAACCTTAAAAACAACAGGACTGACGGCTAAACATATAGATTTAGGCGCAAAAATGGCAGCTTTTGCAGGATATAATATGCCTATTTCGTATGCAGGAATAAAAGACGAACATCATGCCGTTCGCAATGGCGTAGGTGTGTTTGATGTGTCGCACATGGGTGAGTTTATCGTTAGAGGGAAAGAAGCAATTGACTTAGTACAACTGGTGACGTCTAATGACGCATCCAAACTAGAAATTGGCGATGCACAATATTCTTGTCTACCCAATCATAAGGGTGGAATTGTAGACGATTTATTGGTCTATCGCTTACCTGAAAACATGTGTTCTGAAGGAGAACAAGCCTTTATGTTGGTGGTGAATGCAAGTAACATAGAGAAAGATTGGGATTGGATTAGCAAGCACAATACCTTTGAGGCGAAGATGATAAATATCTCTGATCAAACGGGATTATTAGCAATACAAGGGCCAAAAGCAGCAGAAGCTATTCAATCGTTGACCGATATTAATTTGTCGGAGATGAAATATTACACCTTCCAAAAAGGAACATTTGCAGGCATTGAAAATGTATTGATTTCCGCTACGGGCTACACAGGGTCTGGAGGTTTTGAAATTTATATTGATAATCAGCATTTAGCGACACTTTGGGATGCTATTTTTGAAGCAGGTAAAGAGCTAGATATTCAGCCGATTGGACTGGGAGCAAGAGACACTTTACGTTTGGAAATGGGGTATTGTTTGTATGGAAATGATATTAATGATACGACTTCTCCTATCGAGGCAGGATTGGGTTGGATTACGAAAACTAAAAAAGATCATTTTCACTCTATTGATATTTTTAGAAAACAACGGGCGGAAGGTATTGACCGAAAGTTGGTGGCGTTTACGATGAAAGATCGAAGAGTACCTCGCCACGATTATGAAATTGTAGATGCAGATGGAAACCATATTGGCATGGTAACCTCTGGAACGTCTTCCCCTTCCTTGGGCATTCCTATCGGATTGGGCTATGTCAAAAAAGAGTTGGCAAAGACAGGATCAAGTATCTGGGTGCGTATGGGAAAAAAGCAGCTGGAAGCAGAAATTGTAAAGTTACCTTTCTATAAAGGTGTATAAATATTCTCCCAAATAATCGGATGCTACACTAGAACCAGTCTAAATTTATTAAAAAATAAACACTTTATTGAAAAATACTGTTAGCAACTCATGGAACTACAGCAAGGAAAAGAAAAGTTTATTGAATCGTGGGGTACTATCGGCTCCAATTGGGGCATCAACCGCACCATGGCACAAATCCATGCCTTGCTGTTGATTTCACCAGAATCAATGAGTTCAGAAGAAATACGAGACGAATTGAAAATATCAATGGGCAACGCTAATATGAATGTACGCGCCTTAATTGATTGGGGATTGGTATATAAAGAATTGAAAACTGGGCATCGGAAAGAATTTTTCCGAGCAGAAAAAGATATGTGGGAAGTTTTTAAGAAAATTATCCAACAACGAAAGAAAAAAGAACTCGAACCATTATTACGAGTAGTCAGTGAGTTATCTGCCGTCAAAGCTCAACATGGCGATAAATCTGCTGAGGAATTTGAAAAAACGATTAGTGATTTACAATTATTTTCTAGTAAAGCAGATTCGATGCTTGACCGCCTAGTACGAGCCGATTCAAATTGGTTATTCAATACTTTTTTTACGATGTTGAAGTAATTTTCTAGTACATTCCTATAAAAAAGAGCCTCTCATTCAATCGAATGAGAGGCTCTTTTTATTATTTTTTTGTTACACGAGATTATTTAATATGCTTTGATATGTGTTGCTAGAATGATAAAATTGATCTAGCTATTTTTTATATGTCATGTTGGGAGTAGAACAAAAAAACTAGATTAAACTATTGTCATATGCGATTTTAATCAAACCAGCGATATTACTCACGCCTAATTTACGCATGATATTTTTTCTATGAACGCTTACCGTTTGATCGCTGATAAACAATTCCTTAGCAATCTCTTTATTGCTTAATGCTTGTGTAATCAACCGAAGAATTTCTAATTCTCGCTTGGTCAAGTTATATTTTTGTATGAATTTATCTTCAAATTTACCTTTTTTATCTTTTTTATTAGAATTAATAACACTACCACTTGCAAATTGACTACCCACGATATCTACACCATCGCCTACATATGTTCGACCTTGCATTACAACATCAATCGCTCTATTGAGTTCAGACGGCCCTGTTTGTTTCAGCACATAACCATCAACACCTGCTTTAAAGGCAGCTTTGACAAGTTTGGCTTCATCATACATGGTGAGTGCTAAGATTTTTAAATCAGGATATTGATCTCTGATTTTTAGTAAAACATCAAATCCATCACTTTCAGGCATGTTGAGATCGAGCAGTAAAAGATCAACATAGGAGCTTTTCAATAACGGAATAACTTCTATTCCATTGGCTGCTTCGCCCACGATGTCAAAATTAAACTGATCAGACTTCCGAAGAATATTTTTCAATCCTTCCATGAAAAGTTGATGATCGTCTGCAATTACGGTTCTAATATTCTGCATAATTTTAATTTAGTTATCAGTTTCTGGTACACGAGATTATGGTGAATGTCAATTCCAATGAAATTTAAGTACAGACTAGACATTACTATACCTGTTCTTTTGATTTCAAAAGAATAAACAATACTAATTTTGGTAATTAGATGAACAAACACCTGTGATAGCGACAATGAAAATATTGGCTATTCAAGCAAAATAGGTACGTGGATCGGGCAAAAACTAAAGGGGGGGAACCCTATGTTGATAATTAAATTTGAATCTACTATTAGGGGAATAATATGAACCAAATCGTGTATATCAAACTTGTAATAAATCAACTGTCTTTATTTATTTGCTTGTCTAGCAACGCTGTTCATCACAAAAAATGTAAATAATTTAGATCCGAAGGATCGTAATTATGAGCATTTTTTTGGTGAACCTTTAAAGCGGTTGTTGACCAAATAATAAAGACGATCTACTTAATAAAACAAGTAACGACCGTTATCTAGCAAATGAAACAAGCTAGTGCCTCTACTAAAGACATATACAAACCTAATGCCATTTAAACAGGTGTAAGGTACATGAGCCGATTTATCGAAGTATAACATTTTACTTTCGTGTAATCGGTCAATCAATTCATCAAAAAGCAGCAAAAACTAGCTCACAAATGATTGATTTTTTCAGGCTCGTTTCAAAAAAAAGATGACAAAACGTAAAAAAGGGGATTCACTAAAGGACAGATTTGTATTTCTGAATAGATCAACAGATTTTAAAGAATAAAAGAAATATCCTTTATAAAAAGTAGTGTGTCTATCCCTAAAAAATAACAAATGTAGTACTTTGGTAACGGTTGTAATTGGTATAGAATAGCATAAAAGTGGAGCATTGATATGTTCATGCTTCGTTTTATTGCATTATGGGATTGCTTTGTTATCTGTAGGCAAGGTATATAAAGTTTTTTGAAAAGTAAAGTTTTTTAACAGATATATACATTTTTTAGATGCTTTTTCTACCCAAAACTTTTATAAATAGGATTTTGAAAGACGTTCTTTGGATACCCTATTTTGGTTAGTCACAAATTGAAAACCTGGTTGTAGGGCAAAACTTCCAAATTCTCCTTGTTTATTAATGGCAATATATCCAATCTGGATATTTTTATATGCTTGTTTTTTTACGATACGCATGACTGCTTCTTTACATGCCTCATTGGGTGACAAACCTTGACGCATCAATTCGACGACTAAAAATGATCCTAATGATTTCAAAACCGCTTCACCCATTCCTGTTGCAGTAGCTGCTCCAATTTCATTATCGACATACAAACCTGCTCCAATAATCGGTGAATCACCCACTCGTCCGTGCATTTTATACGCCAACCCGCTCGTTGTACAGGCACCTGATAGATTTCCCGCCTTATCCATGGCTAAAATACCAATGGTGTCATGCTGTTCTATATTTATGACAGGATGATATTGAGCTGTTTTTTTCCAATCTTCCCACTCTTTTTTAGAGATATTAGTAAGTAAATTTTCTTGTTTAAAACCATTTTCCAGCGCAAATTGTAGTGCGCCTTGGCCAGCTAGCAAGACGTGAGGGGTTTTTTCCATGACCAATCGGGCTACAGATACAGGATGTTTGATACCTTGTAAAAAGCAAACGCCACCAGCATCTCCGTTCTCGTCCATAATACAAGCATCCAATGTAACATATCCTTCTCTGTCAGGGCGACCACCATAACCAACTGAACGATCTGCTGCGTCCAATTCAGGAACTCTTGCACCCGCTTCAACGGCATCAATAGCCGTACCATTGGCACTAATAATGTTCCATGCAGCATTATTCGCTTCATGATTTGTCCATGTGGAGATGACAATTGGACGTACGGTTTTGTTTGATACAACCTTTTGACCTTCCGTTTTTGGACACCAAGTAGAGGAAAAAAAGGAGGTACCAACAAGACCCAAAAAGCTTTTAGAAAAAAAAGATCGACGAGAAAAGGACATACAGAAAAGTATCTTTTAAGTGTAAATTGGTGGATTTAATTTGAACGTTGACGTAAAATAGTGAAATAGTATGAGATAGCTTGTAGGACTTCACTTTTTATAATACGAAAAATAGTTTTTACTTTCTTTTTAGTTGAAAAAATCCTATCTTTGCCCCGCAATTTTTGAAAGCCAATAATTATGCAACCGTTAGAACAGTTTTCTATTCCAATCAAAAAGATTAAGTCAGGTATTCACCAGTTTGATTTTCAATTGGATAAAACATTTTTTAAGTCGTTTAAAGATTCTATGGTTCAGGACGGTACTTTCAACGTGCAACTTGAAGTAGACAAACGTCCAGATATGTTTGTATTGGATTTTGAGTTCACAGGTACAGTTAAAACGACATGTGATCGTTGTTTGGTGGACATTGATCTTCCCGTTGAAGGAAAAGAACAATTAATTGTAAAATTGGCAGAAGAGCCATCTGAAGAAGACGAGATCATATATATAACCGACCGATTAATTAAATTTAATGTAGCAAAGTATATATATGAATATGTTAGTCTTTCTTTACCTATTGTAAAAGTATATGATTGTGAGAACGATGATCCTATACCTTGCAATGAAACTATTTTAGATATTTTAGACCCTGAAGAAAGAGAAGAGCCAAAAGAGAAACAGGCAAATCCAATTTGGGACGAACTAAAAAAACTAAATAAAAATTAAAAAGAAACGAGCGTACCATAGCTTTCTAGCTATTAAACCGTTCAGTCTTATAAAGCAGTTTCAAATTTCTTTGAAACATAAAAATAGTCGTAATACACGAGTGTGAAATATTGAATTTCCACTTTTAAATAATTGAATAATGGCACATCCAAAGAGTAAAATATCAAAGCAGCGTAAACGTAAACGTAGAACGCATTATGTAGCTGAAACACCTCAGATTGCAACTTGTAAAACAACTGGTGAACCACACTTACTTCACCGTACTTACGAAGTAGATGGTGCAACGTATTATCGTGGTCGTGTAGTGGTTCCAGCACCAGAATTTGAAGATGAAGAGTAAGACTAGCATTCCGCTAGTTGCATTTCACTTTTGAAAATATAAGCGCAAAGCTCCCATTTCATAATCATGAAGTGCGGGGCTTTTTGTGTTCACTATTAATAGCATTAGAATTATAAAAAAATGAAACGAATAATAGAAACCTCCAATGCACCAGCTCCTGTCGGGCCGTACAACCAAGCTATTGAATACAACGGGACACTTTATGCATCAGGACAAATAGCGATTAATCCCGCAACGGGCGAGCTCGTCTTAGAGACGATAGAAGAGGAGACGCACCAAGTTATGAAAAACATCAAAGCCGTATTAACAGAAGCAGGAATGGAATTTTCTGACGTGATTAAGTGTTCTATTTTTGTATCAGACATGAATAATTACGCGAAGATCAATGCTGTGTATGCCGAATATTTTGATGAAGCCACTGCTCCTGCACGGGAATTGGTGGAAGTAGCCAACCTTCCAAAATTTGTTAATATCGAAATATCAATTATAGCAGGGAAGTA
>JAHDFQ010000106.1 GCA_020628085.1 Saprospiraceae bacterium | reverse complement strand
CCGTTTTTCTTGGATTTCATGATGAGGTCTTTGGCTTTCATGCCTTTGAGTTCGTCCATAAATTTGATGTTGTTGGATACCACATTGAGAATACCTTGTTTGTAGCCAAAGAAATAATAATAATCGGCAGGCGATTTAATGTAAACATACAAACGGTCATCTTCGTTGGTCGGCATTTTACATTCGACGTAGCATTCTAGCATCTTATTGACGGGTTCACCATTGAAGTAGGCTAGATGTAGTTTTTTCTCGGTAGAAACAAACGACTGATAATCAAAATCCCATTTCATCGGAATTTTTCCAAATAAGAACGTGTAATCGTAGGTCTTTTTGGGTAATTCATAGAATCCATTTTTTAGATTTTGATTGATGCTCGTCATTTGATCTTCGGAAACCCAATGTGGTATGGCTTGTTGATAAAAACCACCTTTCTGATAATCAATATAATCGACATCAAAGGCAGAGGGCTTGATATCGGTCATCATAATTTTTTTCAATTTTTCTGGAAAATCCATCATAATGCCTGCCATAAATTCAGCAGTTACATCTGGAACGGTATTCAGATTGGTCGTGTCTACTGATCCAAAAACGGTTTCCATACGTCCGACGGTTTTAATGGAAATATTGTTTTCTAAACCAGAACCCAAATTAAATGTACCGTCCGTTTTAACCGTTCCTTCGGTGTTTGAAAAAGTAAGCTGATTACCAACTTTGGCATTGTCGATGATTCGGGTAGAGTCACCAAACATAAAAGCATCTGTTTCTTTATCATACTTAAAAAATCCACGTGTATCTATAATCGGTCGGTCTTTGCGGGTGTACAGCGGCATCATTACCCGAGGATACATACGAGCAGATTCACGGCTCAAATACATACCTGTTCGTAGCGGATCACCAGCGTAGTTTTTAGGTTCATCAAAGGCAATAATTAAGTTGTTTTTATCTCCTTCACTGTTGATCGAAAACCATTCTTGTGAGGGTAATAAAGGTGCTTCCAATTGTGCAAAACCATCAAAATCGAGGTTTTTAGACTCAGCATTTAGAGAAATTGTACCTCTAAAAGCGGTCTTTTTATCAATATAAAAACGGGTTTCGTCTGTGATTTCACCAGTAGCACGGGTAACAGATTTTTTCTCGTCCCGTTTTCCTTTTCCAACTCGTGTACCAATAATATCTTCAAATAAAATTTCCTGTTCTTTTTCTCCAATATTATATTCGTAATATCCTTTTGCTCGATATTCTTTATGTCCTAACACATTAACAGTTGCACGATTGATGGTATGGTATTTATTATCCGTATTACAAACAATTTTTGCATTGTTTAAGGTCGTCATCACACCGCCAGGCATGATTTGAACAGCCCCACTATCGGGATAAATGTAGGCATCAGATGCTTGTACAAATGGTACACCACCAATTTTCAATTCACTGGTTCTCAGTTTATAAAAAGCTGTTTTTCCTCTAAAATCCAACGAATCTTGATCGGGATGAATAGAGGTAAACGTTCCAAATGCATCATCTTTGGACTGAAACGTGACGGTCGCTTCTTTCATGTCCCACTCAAATTCATTGAGCGTGGTTTGATACTGATTGTAGGGCATTTTAGTAATAACATCGTCGTTGTTACCAATAAAATAACCTTTCTGTTCATCAAAATCTATGGAGGAATTAACATTTTCGGTATCAAATGCGAGCCCGTCACCTTCAAAGGCTTTAATCCGAATTTGCGAAGTATCTGCCTTAATCGAGAACGCACCAAATGACATCAATTTGGAATTTAGTTGACCTTGAGACCAATCAAATTTTCCTGATCCTTTAACACCATCAGGCGTTAAGATCAACGTTCCATCTAGTGTATGTTCGTTCGCTTTAAATAGCTCAAACGGATCACCTTCAGAATAAACATACATACTATCTGCATATGGTCGCCAATCAATCCGAACACTATCACCGTGGACTTGCGGAATCTCTAAAGCAGCCGTTCGTTCTTCCGTCAAATCGAACGTTCTCGCACTCGCTAACATTTGTTTGGGTCTAAAAATAAAATCTTCTGACTCAATAACAGCATTCAAATATGTTAAATCACCGTTCCCTAAAAAACCTTTATTGCTCAACCAAACTGATCCTTTGTATAAACCACGATCTTGATAAGTGGGATAACCTTCTTTGGGTACGGGATGTACAAATCCTAAAGATTGATCTTCTTCTTGAATGACTAAAGTTTCTTTAAAATCAGGAAAAATATCAGCAGAAACCATTTCTCCATCAAAATCAACATCATCTGCTAAATAATTATCGAGGGAATTAAAACTAAATTCATCTAATTTAAAATAAAAGGAATCTCGCATATATCGACCACCTTGGATTTCATCAGCATCGTAGTAAACATAAGCTGGCCCACGACTTTGAAAAGATGGGAAAATCGGAATATCATCTTTTCCTGATTTATTAGACGGTGCATCAATCAATAAAATCCCAGATAAATTTTCAATTCTTGAACCCATGGTGTAGGCTTCTTTATTGCCTTTATCGTCTTCTTCGCCCGTTGGAACAAACAAATCATAGTAACGAATGGAATCCATCACGATTTGATATTTTTCATAATCAAAATGGTAGTCGTTTCCTTCCATCGTACTGTAACCACAAAACACTTTTCCAGAGAAATCGGCATCTCTATTTTCCTTTAAAATAATTTGATCTCCCGCTAGTTTAGCAGCTACTTTTTGAGGAACACTAAATTCTACATTTTGCACCGCATTGGTTATAATTTCCTTGGTATCAAGATAAAAAACAGCATTGATACTGTCCGTTTCAGAAACAATTCTTAAATTATCATAATCTACTTTTCCTTGACGAGCATCAGCATAATGGAAGATTTTATCCTTTAGATAAACCCGATTTTCATCTTCATCGAAATTGATAAAACCTTTAGCTACTAGATCATAATACAGACTTTTAGCGTTTTCTGTACTATAACGAGGATTGATTTTTTTCGCCATATATTCGGCATCAAAATCTCGAACACCATCTTGTTCTGACACCAATTTCATCACGGAAATTGGGTTGGTACTGGAGATGTTTTGAAGTCGTTCCAAGTCATTGAGACTGAAAAATTCTAAGGATTCAAACGTTGCTTTTTTCTTAATGGTATTGGTAAAACTAAGTGATTTTTTTCCGATGACAATTTTGTTTTCTTTCATGTACCAATCCATTACTTTCGTATCTATATTCATACGATGGTAAGAATTGAAAAAGGGCGTTTGAGCTCCCGATCGTTTGCCTCGGTCTAGTGTCAGTTGTTCTTCTGCAATGTCAAATTTAAAGTTCACAGAAGGATGATATATAGAATCTTGTTCAAAATAGATCGTCGTTTCAACCTTATCGCCACCTAGTTGCTCCCCCTTACGAATAGTAAATAGTTGAGCGTTTGCACGCAATTTTCGCTGTCCTTCTTCACTCAATTCCAATCGTGCAGGTGTTTCTTCACTACCAAAACCATAAACTGTTGCTCCTTGTAGACGAAATCCACCTGTGTAGGACATACCTGCGCCAATATCTTTAATATTTAAAACTCGGTCATTTGATTCAAATCGTGGATATGAGCCTGTAGTTACTTTGTTTTGAACGATTACTTTGTCGGTAAACTGACCTTCAATGGGCCCGTCTGGAAATAGTTCGGGATAATACAATTTTGCATTTTCAACTTCATAAATACTTTTCTTCGTTTCAATTTCGTAAGTTTCCAATTCCGCATAAACTTCAGGTAAGCCACGACTAGCCCAAGAGACTTTACCGCCTTCACCTTTCCAGCGTTCTTCTAAAGGATAGAATGTACCCGACGTTTCACTAATTTGAATAGTATCCGATTTTCGTATACCCAGTATATTTAAATTTTCATATTCGAGATAGGGCGTTCCGATTTGAGATTTGAGTAAAAAAGAATCGGATTGAGCATACCAAGAAATTCCTGATTTGGAATATTGAAGGGCGCTTTGAGTATAGAAATTTAAACTAAATTCTAGAAAATCCCGATACGGTTTAATTTTTCTATTTTCTATACTCAGTAGCATATCGTCTAATATAGCATGCCATTCAGTAAAACGAGTTGCACCGTTCTCATCTTTTTTTATAATTTCTAATGTCGCTAAATAGTCTTGAAAATAGGGGCTAGCCGTCATTCGTTGCTCCAACATACCATTGGAGGTTTTGATGATTTGTTGCATTTCCTCGGGTGTGAAAAGGCCACTTTTCACCTTTTTTTCATAGGATTTAAAAGCATCTTCCAAGACTTTCCGCTTGCTAGAAGTCATAAATTCTTCCAACTGAGACATATACCCAGATTGGTCTTCAGGAAAGGGTTCTTTTTGTGCAAAAAGAATGGTCTGAGTTGTGAAAAGAAATAAAAGGAGCGTAGAGAGATATTTATTCATATTGAGCATATTTATTTTGTAACGACTAAACAAAGCCAGTTGCCTTTTAGATTCTTTTCTTTTAGAATAAATTTTTCTTCATTTAAAGCTTTTTTTATCAAATCAAAATCAGTTTCCAGTATTCCAGAAAATAAAATGGTTCCGTCTGGATTGAGTTTTTGATATAAAGTTGGTAGAGAATCTAAGATAACATGGCGGTTGATATTCGCTAATATAATATCGTAGTCGTGGTCTGTAATATTGTCTAAAGTTCCTAAAATCGAGTGGACGTTATTGATTCCGTTGAGTAGCGCATTTTCTTTTGTATTGATAAATGAAGGTTCTTCAATATCAACTGCATCAATTGGATCAGCTCCGAGCATGCCTGCTAGAATGGCTAAAATGCCCGTCCCACAACCATAATCTAATACTTTTTTACGACTGAAATCGAGTGGTTGCATGGCTTGGATCATCATAAAGGTGGTTTCATGATGTCCTGTTCCAAATGCCATTTGTGGATTAATGAGCAGTTCATAGTCTACTTTATCGAAATTAGGATGAAAATCTGCTCGAATACCACAAAAATTATCCACTAAAATGGGCTGAAAATTTGATTCCCAAACGTCATTCCAATTTTGGTACGGAATAAAAGTCTTTTCATAGTCAAAATCGACAAACTGTTTAAGTTTTTCTAATGCTTTAGGATCTATTTCTGTATCTGATTTTTCGGGTACATAAGCAGAAATGGTTTCAGTTGTTTCCTCAAACGTATCAAAAGCAAATTCGCCTATTAAAGCCAGTAAAATTTCTCGTTTTTCTTCGTTTACAGCAAACGTATATTTATAATAATTCAAGATGTAGATTCATTTAAAATGATCGAAATAGATTTTAAATGTAAAAGTGTGAAAAGTTATTGTCTTGCTGAAATTTTGATGAATCAAATCTATCCCAAAACTAAAAAAGCTCTAAAGATCAGTTTTGATGTTTAGAGCTTTGCATCTAATTTATGTAATTAGACGTCTATGTCTTACGTTTCTTTTTCTTAGCTGCTGGAAATAAAACGTTGTTTAATATCAAACGATAACCGGGAGAATTGGGGTGTAGATTTAAATCCGTTTCGGGATCATTTACAAAATGTCGATAATCTTCGGGGTCGTGTCCACCGTAAAAGGTAAAAAACCCTTCACCCATGGGACTATGAATATACCGTGCTTCATTCGCTGGTTTATTCTCACCCATGACTAAGATATTGGACTTTATTTGATTGTTCAAATAAGCTGTTGTTTGTCCCATAAAACCTTTTACAGTTTGAGTGTGGCATTGGGTCAACATAGAAGGAACGGGATCCCATTTTGCAGAAAAATCAAACAAGGTGAAATAATCTGTTTCAGGATTTACTTTTCGGGTCAAACCATGATCTATGGTAGAATATTCATACACCATAGGATTTTTCATTAACTCGAAGTCTTTAAAAGCAAATGTCTTAGTGAAATCCAATTTGCTTTGAGCATTTGGATCTTGAGGATCACCATCGTAGACACTGTCGCAAATATCCAATCCTTCGGCCGCTAATGCAATATCGTAAGTATCTGTTGCTGAACACATGGCAAACATAAATCCACCACCGATAACATATTCTTTTACTTTTTTAACGACCGCCAATTTAAGTTGAGATACTTTTTGAAAACCATTTTCTGCCGCAATTCCTTCTAAGCGACGGACGTATTCTTTGTACCATTTGGTCGTATGATGTGAGCGATAAAAGCGTCCATATTGACCAGTAAAATCTTCATGATGTAGGTGCAACCAATCATATTCTGTCAATTTATCATTCAATACTTCGGTATCGTACACAACATCATAAGGAATTTCGGCATAGGTTAAAACCATGGTTACGGCATCATCCCAAGGTTGTACTTTTTCGCCACGAGCGTTAAAATCGGGGGTATAAACCGCAATTTTTGGCGCAACCTCTAACTTAATAACATCTTGATTGACCTCTGGATTAGAAATATCGGATTGAATTTTGGCGAAAGCTGCATCTGGTATTATCTCAAAACTAACGCCTCGAATCAAACATTCTTTTTCAAAAATAGGATTGTGTTTAAATGCAAAACTACCTCCTCTATAATTGAGCAACCAAAAGGCTTCTGAACCTGCGTTCAACACCCAGAAAGTAATACCATAAGATTTAAGGTGATTTTTTTGCTTTTCATCCATGGGCAAAACCATGTATGCAGCTTGCATTTGAATGTTTATGAATATAAAAACAAATAGAAGACTTAATTTTCGTAATATGGGATTTTTCATTGAAGAATATTTAATTATTATACTTTACAAAGACTAAACGAAAATTTTAAAGAAATGATTGTTAATCCGAAGTTAAAAGAGTAGGTTACTATTCATCTTTTATTCCATCATAAATTCTGCCTGAACGATGTACGTCCGTACTGGTGGCTTGTTGCTGTCCTGACAACACAATATCTCTAATTTGAACGTGTTTTGGTCGGGTGGCAATATAGTAAATGGCATCAGCTACATCGCTGGAGGTCAGCGGATTAAAATCATTGTATATTTTTGATCGTTTTTGATCTCCATCAAATCGAACCAATGCAAATTCTGTTTCTTCTACATGAGCAGGACTGACCTGACTGACTTGAATACCATATTTATATAAATCAAGTCGCATAGATTTAGTCAACGCATCTACACCAAATTTAGTGGCACAATAGACGTTTCCGTTTGGATACACTTCTATTCCTGCGGTTGAGCATAAATTAATAATATGCCCTTTTTTACGTTTGACCATTTTTGGGGCAATGGCTCGTGTAATGTATAATAAACCTTTTAAGTTGGTGTCAATCATGGTTTCCCAATGTTCCAGATCACCTTCATGAATGGGTGCGAAACCTTTTGCCAAACCAGCATTATTGATTAAAATATCTATATTTTCCCATTCTTTGTCTAAACCTTGAATCACGTCAAAAACGGTATCTTGATCTCGAACATCAAAATTTAATATATTCGTTTCAGTATTATATTTATCTTCTAATTCTTCTTGAATTTCATCTAAACGATCTTCTCTGCGCCCCGTCAAAATTAAGCGATACCCTTTTTCGGCAAACAGGCGAGCAGTAGCCAAACCAATTCCAGAGGTTGCTCCTGTAATAAATACAGTAATCTCATTTTTAGGATATTCTGTTGTCGAACTTGGTGCAGTTTCCGTCAGATGGTTCAATTGAGGTTTAGTTTCATCAAAATGTAGACCTTTCTCGAAGGCTTCAAGCGGAGTCATTCGAGACAACTCATTCATATTAGGTTTTAAAAATACCGCTTCATTTTGAGGTGTTTTTAGCTCTGGATTATTTTTAACCGCTTTTTGATAGTAATGAGCTGCTTTACTGGGTTCATATAATTTATGGTACAATAAAGCCAGATCGTAGGCGGCAAATGGATGTAACGGATTGAGTTTCAATGTTTTTTTGAAGTGACTAATTGCCTTACTATATTTACCTAGATGTTCATTGAGTAGAACTGCATATTGATAATGGGAATCGACATGACGAGGATTGAGTTTTATTTGCTGCTTAAAATATTTGGCAGCCAACCCTTTTTGATCTGGAAATTGGCTAGAAAGAATTCGCCCAATTTTATAATGTACTTTAGGGTATTTTGGATCAATAGTCAGTGTTTTTTCGTAGTAGTTTTTTGCTAAAATGAAATCTTTATGTGTTTGTGCAATGTCTGCTAATAAATGATAAGAATCGGCATGTTGATCATTTTCATTTAAAATCGTAGACAACTCTTTGGTTGCTCCTGCATAATTGTGTAAACGCTTAGCAAGCACTTCTGCATATTTGTATCGAATGGTCAAATTATCGGGCTGTTGCTCTAATATATCCACGTATATTGCTGCACCTTCTTTGACCAAACCAGAGGCTATCAAATTTTTAGCTTGATCTGCTTTCTCAGTGATCTGAATATCAGTTTCTTCACCTTCGTTCTTTCCAATAGTTTCTTCCTTTACTTTTGTAGAGAGAATTGGCTCATTGGGGACTTCAATATTAATTTCTTGAGTAGATTCTTCTATGATTTCTTCTTGCTCAGGTTCATCCTCATTTATTTTTGAAGGAATGATATGAATGGTTTCTTCAATCGGATTTAATTCTGCTTCATTGTTTAAAATAGCATTTAAATCAAAATTGGAAGTTGCTAAAGGACGAGAGGTTTCTTCCTCTATTTTATGAATCTCATTTATATTTTCATCATCAATTTTATGCTCAATTGATGGTTCTTGTAGAGTAGGTTCATTGAAGTCATCAGCATCAGAGACATGCGTTTCTTCAATTAAATTAGTTTCGTTTAGCTCAGATTTATCTTTTGGCTTACTGTCTTCATCCAGTACATCTGATATAGACACTATTTTTTGATCGGACTCATTTATATTAGGCGTATCAGCAATTTCTGAATCCGTTTTTGTAGGTGTTTCATTTAGTATATTACTTGAAGAATGTGTTTCAATATCCCCAGTTTTTGGAGAATTTGGTAAACCTAAACGGCGGACTAAACCTTCAAAATTATTAGGTTGCAATTCGTTGTATTCAGCATAATTAGAATCTCTTAATAACCTAAGAAATTCTCCAATTTCACCAGAAATGCGTTTAATAATGTCGAGATGTTTATCGAATGATTCTTCCTCAGCCGAAGGGACGGTTCTTTTTTGTTTTCGTAATTCTAAATATTGATCTTGCCAATGATTCATATAATGAATGACGTTGCTAACTCGTTTAAATTCTGTTGGAACGGTAACTAATGATCCGTCTGATTTTGTATTAACGCCGTCAATGACTATTGGCAAAAAGTCAAGACTAGCCCTTAATTCTTGCAATAAAAGAAGACCATCATTCATACACTTTTTGGATTTAAAAAAATTATCCGAGTATAAAATAATTGTTGGTCGGGTAGGATCAATATTGGATAAGAAAGTAGCTTCATCATCTAATTCCTGTTCTGATAAGGAAGCAACTTGGATACCTTTCTCTGTTAAAAAATCTTTTAATTCTATTGCAACTTGTTTATTATCAGAGCAATAGAGAATAGATAAACGATCGTTTGCAGTCATCTTTGTTAGGCCAATTAAGAAAAACAGATAAAATAATTATATAAACTTAATTTCAATACGAAAATTATGAGCTAAAGTCTGTAATTTCTTGAACTGTTTTTTCAAAATCTTTTTTAAACGTTTCATACACGTCAGTAGCTGGGCCGTTAAAACCCGTATGAATACGCTGAACTTGGTTATTTTGATCTAAAAAAAGAAGCGTTGGATAAGAAATAACTTGATTTAAAAAGGGTAATTTTTCTGAAGCCTCTTTTTTACTAGAACTACCACCCAAAAGAATTTCATAGTCCATATTAAATTTTTCTTTATATCGCTTGATCGCTTCAAAAGCTTTAGTTTGATCTCTATGTTTTTCAAATGCAATAGCGATAATCTCTACCTTTTCATTCGGATTTTTTTTGAAATAATCAACCAAAAAAGTCGTTTCATCTCGACAATTTGGACACCAAGTTCCTAAGATTTGAATGATTTTTGCTTTACCTTGATATTGTTTATCTTTTAACGAAATGAGTTGTCCATTAGCGTTTTTAAAGCTAAAATTGAAATTTTCTTGACCATCTACTATTTTGGTCAATGAATCAGGATCGGGTAGGGAGGCATCAGGGTTTCTTTTAGCATTCCAAGTGGTTTTGTAATGTTTTCCAGATCGGAAAGAGCCGATTATTTCATCGTTATTCAAAATTTTTCCTTCAAACAGAAACGCATGAGATCCATCAAAGCAAGATAAATACATTTTATTATCCTGAATTGTTCCTTCCAAAAAACGATAATCGCCTGTTTCAGTCATAAATGTACCTTCGAGATGATTTCCATTTTGTTTGAATGAGCCAATAGCAGGGTAGGGATCATCTTCTAAACTAAAATTAACTTCCCATTTACCTGATAAATCTGTCATGGGAGTTTTCTTTAAATTGGTAAAACGATGATCTTTTCCATGACGAGCAACAAAAGGAATACGATAGTTTTCTTTATTTCTAACGACCCAATCACCTGCTAAAACGCCTTCCTCAAATTTGCCAGAGAAATGTGCATCATAGATTGGAAAATCAATTCGGATAGTATCATCTCCAGTACTTCGATCTCGACCATAGACAATGTCTTCGACTAAGATACGTTCTTCCCCATTGATAATTTCTATATAAAAATCAGTTTCATTTTTATAAGTAACTTCAAAATTGAATGGTAATTCTCCACCAGCAACTTCCTCAAATTTGAGGTTCATTTTTTCTGGTAATGGTTCTCCTTTTTTATTGGGGGTAATCATTTTAGGATCCAGTTCAAGTACGGCTCGCCAAGAACCAGGAGGTAGAGCTGTATGTTTGTTTTCGATGACCAAACATGCACTTAAAGTAGACAAGATGATTCCCAGAAGGAATAAGATTATTGTATTTTTCATTTTTATTTTTAGATAAGAAACAGAGAATAAGAATGGTTTGTTCTTAGTTACAAATAAAAAAAGCCTGAACAAAACTGTTGTTTCATTCAGGCTTAAAAAGCGAATCGCTTTTTAAATGTATTTAGATTGATTGCGGTCAAAAAGAACGTCTTTTAATTCTTTAATAACCTTATATTCTTTTGGAAGTACCTTTTTGATCGCTTCTTTAGCCATTACATACTTTCCTTCTTCTAATGGTAGGTTTTTCTTGATTTTGTCTTTGATAAGTTGCACATCTTCTTTAATGATCGCACGAACGGAAGGAATTTGATGCCAATCAGCTTCAATAGCAACGACTTTCTGCATATCTCCGTTTTCGTTTTCACAAGGCTCTAACTCTATATAATCATCTGTTTCAATGCTCTTTCTGTATTTAAGCATCGTCTCTGGAATACGCCATTTTTCTTCTTCAGAAACCTCTGGTTTTAGTAAAAAAACTTCCAAACCTTTTCGGTTCATTCTATAGATAACTAGTCTGGCATTATCAAAAACACTCATAATATTTATTTCTGTGCGAAAAAGCTTTTCTTTTCAAAAAGCGTATTGATGTCATTTAAACAGGATTTTGTATAAAAGGTTGACATCTTTGTAATTCTATTGTAAATATAAGTTCAAATATAGGAGAGTAACAACATATTGTATAAATATTTATGAAATATACCCATAAGTTTTAGGTTTAATTAGCTGGTATGATCGGCTATGATATACCATTTTCCTTTTATTTTTTTCCAAACGAGCAAAAAATGACCTTCTAAATCACCTAGTTTAGGGCGATCCAATTTAAATTTTCCAGACATCATAATCACTTTTTTGCTAAGCAGATCGGTTTTAATCACTTCAAAACTCAGTTTTCCCATCGCTTCTTTGCTTGGGTATGACTTTTTATAGTTACTCAGTGTTTGTTTCCATCCAAATGTAACACCTTTTGAACCTATAAATTGTAGTTCATCGGATTTCCAGTAACTTTCCATGAAACCATCAATATCACCTTTGTTCCAAGCGTCAGCCTGATCGTAAAGTTTGTAAGTGACTTTTTGAATCGGATGATTACTTTGTGAAAAGCCAATAGAAGGAAATATAAATATGAAAAAAATATAGTAAACAAAATACTTGATTAAATTAAGAAGCATGTTATAAATTTTAACGGAATTATCCATCTAAAGATTCTAAGCGTTATTTGTACTTTTCGTTGTTGAGGGCTCGACGCCCGACAAAATTGCAAACAAGTAGTATTTGCATGTCAAAATCATTTAATGGATAATTCCGAATTTTAATATCAAATTTTAGTAAAAATCGAATAATATAGTAATTAAGATAATAAATAAAAAAGTATATACGTTTTCTTATTATTCATATCCAAGCAGTATTCGGCATGGTTTTCTTATATATAAATGCCGTAATGTAATTTTCTAATATGTAGTTTATAACTAGTCACAATAATTGCCTTATAGGACTTGATTTGGCTCGATATTTGTAATCTGAATGTTAGAAGATTTTGTTTCTTCCATAACCGTAAAAATGCATCCCGATGCTTATGCAACACACTAATTTTTTTAAAGGGCTTATATGGGGACTAAGCCTATCCCTTTTGATGTGGGTAGGACTCTTCGTAGCTGTTGATACTGTGGTTTCAATTTCAAAAAAAGACTTTGCTATCGACAAAATAGATGTTAATCAGGATACGACATGGATTGTTTCTAGAGAGTATAGGTACTAATTGCAATATTTGCTTGCTTGCTTTAGTAACGAACATAATAGTTAATCTTAAAAAAATAGGTGCTAATTCTTAAGGGAGAATTAGCACCATTTTTGGTTTAACACTTTAGGCTTATACAAAGCCTCTTTTATAATCTTCACTCTTTTCTCATTTTTTCAACGAGTATTTTGGCAGCTTCAGTCAACTTTTCAAAATCCTCTTTAAGTTTTTCTGTATTTTTTTTATTATTGGGTTGATCTTCGCTTTTTTCAATTTCTTGTTCTAAGTCTTTACGTTTTAATTCTAAGGCTTCTACCTCTTGTTGAATTTCCGAACCACGAGAATTGGCTTCTTTTTTTAGATTATTGAAAATTCCTTTTAAATCGCCCATAGCTTCGTCATACTTACCATCATCAAATTTTTCTTTCTCAGATTTAAGTAATTTACCAATAGAACCAATGATTTTCTTTGAAGAATCCGCTACTTCGTCAACTATTTCTTTAGATTGAGCTTTTTCTTCCGTAGTTCCATAAAAGTAGTTGTAGCCGATGATAGCTATTACAGCAACTAAAACTAATCGAATAATTGATTTCATAAATCATACTTTATTACACAACAACTAAAACCGTTGCCGTTTATTGAATCAATAGCGTAAAAGTACAATTCCTATTAAAATTATCAAAATATGTTTCGATGGAGACTTATTTTTTAACGATTAAAGAGTTGGAAGGTGATTAATCACGGGCGTTACAGGCGTCTAATTGATCTCTAACTTCATTGATTTGAACGAAACCATAGTCATTACCCCAAGCTTGGTTGATGTAATTGATAACATTTGCCAGTTCAAATTCGGTGAGCGCTGTGACACCAGCCATTGGGAGTTCATACGTTTTACCATTCACAACAATGGGATCATTTATTCCCTTTCGGATGGAACATGCCAGAATATCTTGGTTGTTTTTCAACCAATCAGAGTTTGCTAGTGGAGGAATAAGCCCTTTGAGTCCTTTACCATCCTCCATATGGCAAGTGGCACAGAAATTTTCGTACATGATTTCGCCCTGAATAAAAGGATTTTCTTGACAGGACATCAGTTGCATAGATAGACATGCGATCAAAAGGAATAAAAAGCAGACTTTTACTTTAAGCATATTTGATTTTTAATATTCCTGAGCGAGCAATTGTTCAACATCTAAAATAAATTCATCTACTTCTTCAGGTTCCAATCCATTACAAAATGCTCTAATGTGACGGTTTTTGTCAACTAGAATCAATAAACCATCATGATCGTAACCACCTGGTGCATCGTCATTTTTGATAGCAGAGTGGAAAAAATCTCCTGCAATATCATAAATTAGGTCTTCATCTCCTGTAACTAAATGCCATTGATTTGGATCAATTTCTAATTTTTCAGCATACCATTTCAATCTTTGAATAGTATCGTATTTTGTGTCAATAGAAACGGATAAAAATTTGAGTCGCTCTTCGTCCTTAAAATGATCGGCTACCTTGATTTCCTGTTGCTTGACTTTTGGACAAATAGTAGGACAGGAAGTAAAAAAGTAGTCTACCACGTATGCCTTATCTTTGAATGTTTCAGGTGTAATAATGACACTATCTTGATTTATAAATTTAAAATCTCTAACCGTATGATAGATAGAATCACCATCTACAACATCACGATTTCCGATAATTGGGAGTTTTTCTTTGCTGATATTTTGAGAATCACAAGCCCAAACACTAAGCAAACTTAAACCAGTAAATAAGACAAATATTTTGTTCATATTAATAATATCCATTTGTTTGTAAAAAGGATTGAGCATCTTTTATACCTGATTTCATTAATTCACTCACATCCGATATGGCATCTAATTCTTTCAATAAATATTGCTCTACTTCTTCAACTTCTTGTTCTTTGACAGGCTGTTTAAAATCGTGCATCCAATCCCACATGGCTGTTTCTCCTTTTTTAAGTTGCTTTTTAAGCGATTCAATTTCAGCTTTTTGAGCATCATCGACTTTTTCGCTGTATTTCAACGCATATCGATCCAAATCTGACGCTAATTTTTTCATTTTACCCATTTCAGGCATGACTTCGTCATGTACGCGCATCACATCATCATACAGCGGTTGCCAAGGTTGTGGAGCGACTTTTAATTCGGTCGGTTGCGCTAGTTTTTTACAGCATTCGCCATCGCACTCACCGCAACTACTCAAATTGACCAATGCGAAAATAGATAAGCAAAGGAGCATTAAATTTTTATATGTCATAACTTTTTTTTGCAAATGTAAATATATCTATAAACATAACTACTTGGTAAAACGAGAAAATTCACTCGATTTCCAATAATTAAACTTTAGAAGTTTTCTATTTTAAAAAGTATAATCACTTCATTTAAATTAAAATAAAAAATGACCCAACCCTTTTTGTAAAGGGTACTGTCTATCTTAATAGACGTCTCAAATTATATTGATAACAACCAAAAAGTATTAAGCTATGTTTTTAAAATCTTATCATTTTCTTGTCATGTTTTTATGTCTGATGGCCGTTAGTTTGCAATCCTGTTTAAAGGATACTTGCGAAGGAACGAATACATTTATAGAGCACATCCCAATTTACAAAACATTGGATGAGATTCGAACCAATGTCACGATGGAAGGTAGCCAAGAAATGGTTAATGCTGGAAAACTATATTTCTACAACGACTATATTTTTATCAATGAAATCCGTGAAGGGATTCATATTATTGATAATTCAGATGCTTCAAATCCTCAAAATATAGGTTTTATTCGGATTCCAGGAAACGTCGATATTTCAGTTAAAGACAATACATTGTTTGCGGATAATTATATTGATTTATTGTCTATTGATATTTCAAACCCTCAATTACCTGTTTTACTAAATCGTGCGGAAGATGTTTTTTCTAGTTTGAGTTTAGATGAAGATTTAGGGCATTTAGTGTATTATGAACCGACAGAAAGAACGATTGAAATTCCCTGTAGTGATCCAAGATGGAATAATGGATTTTTCTTTGAAAATGGAGATGTATTTTTTGATGCCAATACCAATGTTCCTACTGCTAACAATGTTGAGGGTGGAGCAACGAGAACTGGAATTGCTGGATCATTATCCCGATTTGCTTTGTATGATTGCTTTTTGTATGTCATTGATCGTGAACGGTTTATTAATGTTTTTGATGTGAAATCTACATCTAGTCCAGAACTCATCAATACCGTTGAAGTTAGTTGGGGAATTGAGACTTTATTTCCATACCAAGATAAATTGTTCATAGGTTCTCAATCTGGATTATTTATATACGATAACAGTACACCTAGCGAACCAACTTATATTTCTGAATTTCAACATGCTCGTGCTTGTGACCCCGTTTTTGTAAAAGGAAATATTGCTTTTGTAACGCTTAGAGACGGAACTTTCTGCGAAGGATTTATCAATCAATTGGATGTAATTGATGTTTCTGATATTCTCAATCCCAGCCTTATAGAGTCCTTTCCAATGGACAATCCACATGGTTTATCTATCAAAGACAACAACTTATTGCTTTGCGAAGGGACACACGGTTTAAAAGTATTTGACATAGAAAATGTCGAAGATATACCTAATAACAAAATCGACCATATTAAGGGGTTTGATGCCTATGACGTAATTTCTTTGCCCAATAGAAATGTAGCTCTTGTCATCGGAAAAGATGGCTTGTATCAATTTGACACGAGTGACCCCAGAAACTTAAAAGAATTGAGTGTTTTGTCTGTAAACCGTTAATCATAATAGCTAATTACCGTGAAAAAAGTATACCTATTTATCGTACTATTTGGTTTGATTATCATGGCTTGTTCAAAAGAAGAAACAACGTCGTCTAATGATGGCATTTTTATTCGGCTTAAAAATACGAGTGTTTATAATTACAAAAATATAATTGTTGAGGCTGGAATGACAGCAAATGTTTATGAAGACTTAGAGCCCAACCAAATATCTGAGTATCAAGAATTTGATAGTGCCTTTGCTTATGCTTTTGTAGAACTAGAAATTGAAGGAAATACATTCACTATTCAACCCATTGATTTTATTGGAGAAACGATGCTCGAAGATGGGTTTTACACCTATGAAATTAGTGCCAATGAGTCCACAGAACAATATGGTAGATTAGGTTTACTATTTATTGAAGATTAAAATTATAACTACTTATGAAAACCAAATTATATATCCTTGTACTTATCCTTATGACAGCCTTCGGATGTTCAGAAGATGAAATGCCAGAAATTGATAAACAAACAGTTTTAACTGACGAAATTTTTGACCTAAGAATAAATGAGGAAGTCTTATTTGAAGAAGGCGAATTGTGTATCAAATTCACTACAATAGTTGAAGATAATCGATGTCCACAAGAAGTAGATTGTATAACTGATGGAAGGGTTTGGATACAATTGGACATTACTGAAAACGACCAAATCACGACAATTGATCTAGTTTCTCAATCTACGCCATTTACAGATTCACTCAAACAGGTTGCTAGCATTGGTACACATGAAATCGAATTTGTAGCAGTAAAACCTGATGCCAGTATTGATGTAGAATTAGAAGATGAAGACTATATTATTTCACTTAAAATTCGTGAACCTTTGCTGTCTGTTTGTGATCATTCAGTCATTATCGATAATGTTGCTTATGATTCCTTAAACACGGAAACGTATTCCATTACAGCAGTAGAAGTATACGGAGATTGTTTATATATCACGATCAATTCTAATGGTTGTGATAGTAATAATTGGGATGCTAATTTGATTGATTGGGGAGCTGTTGCTGAATCAAGTCCCGAACAACGCTATGTAAAATTAGAATTAATCAATGATGAAATTTGTGCTGCTAATTTCTATAGAACTTTCATTTTTAATATGACTCCCATTCAGACATCCAATAATGAAATTTTGATCAATTTAGAAGGCTGGGATGACTTTATTTATTACCAATATTAGGTATTGAAAAATCTAAATTTCACCCAAGTCTTTACCAAAAA
>JAHDFQ010000105.1:7858-17713 GCA_020628085.1 Saprospiraceae bacterium | reverse complement strand
GATAATCCACTTTTATCTCGTATTTTTGTAGCCCGTTCAAATTAAAGGGTTACATCCAAAATATTGTCAAGGATTAAAATCCATCTTTCCATTTTTGCGCAATAGCAATAGAGGTTTCTAACATATGATTTGACCATTGCTCAATTTTCCAGTCAGAATTCGCAAGAGATGATTGTTCTAATTTGGACTTCGCCTCATGATAATGCTTAGCATTTTCTAAAATATCAGATAACGTTTGCTGTTGTTGATGTAATTTTTGATCTTCAATAGGCGAATGATTTAAAGGAGACAAATGAAAAGGAATGAAATTTAACACATGGTCTATCTGTTCTTTATTATTAAACTTATCAATAATACCTTTCATTAACAAAAAATCAGATCGAAATTGTTTCTGTTTATTTATAGATTTCAATCCGCTACCTAGTTGCTCTAAAACTACATATTTTAAATTAGGACATAATTCTATAGCTTTTTCAAGAAAATCAAAAACAATTTTAGGAACACCATTATCATGTGTATCTCGCCTAATTGGTCGATTTGTGGAGCTAACATTTTCCCAACTACCACCAGAAATATGTATTTCCCGAACTCGATTCAATGGATATAGTTGCACCAAATCATGAAAATCTATATTGAAGTTATGAACCTGACAATAGATATTGTGAAGATCCAATATAATAAACCCATTAATGGGCTGAAGGAGTTCTTCAAGAAAAGCCCCATGTCGATTTACTTCTTCTATAGAGTAGGCAAAGGCTAAGTTCTCTAAACCAATAGGACAACGAACTACATCATAAATACGATGTAAGCGGTCTTGTCCAATTCGAACAGTTGATTTATTGTATGGAATACTAATCGGAGCACCTTTATGGAAATCTTTACCCGTCATAAAACCGAAATGTTCAGTAATATGATCGAATTTGAATTGAGTAGCCATTTTTTTCAAACGATTCAACCAATCTGTTTGTTCTTGGTGCCATTTTCCTGAAAAAATGGAAAAGAAAACACCATGACCTATGAGTCTATCTTCATCACTGAAAGCCCTGATTAATTCTACAAACCAATTGGGAATGTTTCTATGCTGGTATAACGAATCAAAAGACCATTCAATAGCATCAACCTGTTCTTGTTCTAAAAGTGGAAGACTAGCTTGAAGTAGGTGTTGATCTAAGTTACATGCAACACTAGCTAAAATTTTACCCATATTATCCTAATCCACAAGCGGGACAATCTGACCAACATCTATCAGGATCATCAGTTGATTCTTCAATTAATTCACCAGCCATGTCGTCATGTACAGTGACTTCAATTTCTTCCTCAAAAAGAGAACAAGAGGAAATAGTACCAATAGCAATACCCACGGCGACGGCTTGTAATAAACTTTTAGATAATTTCATTTGATTAAGTTTTTATTATAATAAATATAGATGACATAAGGCTAGACAGCATCAAATGTATCAATGGTTGGGTTAAGATACAGAAAAAATAATAACATCGCAAAAAACAAAGAGAGACTATACAATCTATTACGAAGAAGCTCTTTCAATAGCCTCTAAAATAATAGCACAGGCTTGTTTAATTTCAGCATCAGAAATAATAAGCGGTGGAGCAATTCTCAAACAACAATCATTAAATAAAAACCAGTCTGTCAATAAACCTAAATCGAGGCAATGCTTAATAACTAATTGCACAAAGTCAAAATCACGTAATTCAACCGCCATCCACAAACCAGCATGACGAATCGTTTTAATTTTTGGATGTTGAAGTAATTCCACAAATAGAGCTTCCTTTCGAAGGACTTCGTTTATATAATTTTCATTAGTTAGCACTTTCAGAGTAGCCAAAGCTGCTGCACAACTCACAGGATGCCCGCCAAAAGTAGTGATATGTCCCAAAAGTGGATTAAAAGATAAAACAGACATGATTTCCTTGCTTGATACAAAAGCACCAATTGGCATTCCACCACCCATTCCTTTTGCTAAAAGCAAAATATCAGGTACGACATCATATTGCCTAAAAGCAAAAAGACTTCCTGTTCTTCCATAACCAGCTTGTATTTCATCGAAAATGAGCAGAGCATCAACCTCATCACAGCGTTGACGTACTTTTTTTAAATAGTCGTTGACTGGCTTTTGAATACCACATTCTGCTTGAACCGTTTCCATCACCACACAAGCTGTTTGTGTAGTAATACGATCTAAGTGAGATGCATCATTGTATTCAATATGATGAATACCTGGCAATAAAGGACGATAAGCACTCGTAAAATAATCATCACTCATCAAACTAGCTGCACCCTGAGTACTTCCATGATATGCATTATAACAAGCTACCATTTCAGTTCTCCCTGTATATCTTTTCGCCAATTTCATAGCCCCTTCCGTCGCTTCCGTACCCGAATTAACCAAGTAAACACTATCCAATGAATCAGGTAAATGCTTGGCGAGTAAACTGGATAATTCCACTTGAGGAGAAAGAACAAATTCACCATAAACCATCGTATGTAAATAACGATCCGTTTGATCTTTTATCGCTTGAACAACCTTTGGATGACGATGTCCAAGACTACTTACCCCAATACCTGCAATTAAATCCAAATACTTTTTTCCAGATTTATCTATGATATAGACACCCTCTGAATCTGTAATTTCCAACATCAAAGGAAATTCACTAGTCTGAGCTAAATGTCTTAAAAAAAGTTGTCGTTGGTGCATTATTAATCTTGTTTAGGAGTAAGTGCCATATCTAGCATCTCTACACTCCATGCTTGTGGTTTATCAGAAAATAAAGCCTTCGTTTTAGCCCATGTTTGTTTAAATAAATCAGAGTGACGATAGGCATTTAAAGCATCTTCACTATCCCAAAAACTATAGGTGAATAAAACGTTTTTATGATGAGTACTTTGCCAAAGTTCAAGGTGTTCACATCCATCCATTTGACGAATTAGAGATTTACTTTCTTCAAAAATTAGTAAGAAATTTTTTATTTGATCTTCTTTAAAGGTCAGCTTAACAATGCGTTTGATTTTCATACTACAAAGATAACGATTTTGGATAAGAAGCGATATTGATAAAGTAAATCGAATGCAATTTTTAAAAATCCCAAGCATTAAAAATTAAAATAGTATAGTTTCAATCAACAACGAAATGAAATACATTTAATTAATCAAAATGAATAGCTCTTTGTCAAACGAAATAAAAAATTTTCTGTTTGACCAATTGAATGGTTAAGAATTAAATTCATAAACCTTAAATTTTCCAAAAAAAAGTATCTTTGCGCTGTGAGTAATATACAACGTTTATTGGAATTGTATCGAGACGATACTCGTGTCCAACAGCTAGTCCAAGCACTACAACAAGAAACACCTACACGACTGCAATTGCAAGGAATGATAGGTGCACAGGAATCCTTTGTCCTCGTCGGAAGTTATCTTAATCAGCCCAGTAGCCATCTAGTGATAGCAGATGATAAAGAAACCGCTGCATATCTTCAAAATAATTTAAGTAGTCTTTTTGATAAAAAGCCCGTTTATTTTTTTCCAGATTCGTTTAAAAGACCTCAATATTTTGAGGAATTGAATAATACGAATGTACTACAACGAACGGAAACGATCAATAAAATTACATCTTCCAATGCAATTGGTGAGGTGGTCGTCACCTACCCAGAAGCATTATTTGAAAAAGTGGTCGCACCAGATGTGTTAAGCAAATCTCGTATAGAAGTCAAGATTAATGAAACCATTGATATTGATTTTTTGATAGAAGTACTGGCAGAATACGGCTTCAAAAAGGAAGATTTCGTCTACGAACCAGGACAGTTTTCTATACGTGGTGGGATAGTTGACATCTTTTCATATGGAAATGAGTGGCCTTATCGAATTGAATTATTTGATGACGAGGTAGAAAGTATTCGGACATTTGATCCAACTACCCAACTGTCACAACGAAATATAGCGAAGGTTTCAATTGTACCAAATATCAATACCAAGTTTTCTCAAAGTCAGAAAGCATCTATTTTTAATGTGTTGTCTGAAAAAACGGTGATATGGATCAATGATTATGAGATGATTATTGATAAACTGCAACAGTGTTTTGAAAAAGCGAGCACATTTGCGGATTCTATTTCACAATTAGATGAGTCAGAATTAGCGGAAATATTCCGTGATCGTGCTTTTATCCGACCAACCGACGTAGTAGGCGATATAGAACAATATCATTTATTATTTTTAAAAAACGGAAAATTACCTTATCCAGTAGATCAAAAAATAATATTTGATTCCAGTCCACAACCTTCTTTCAATAAAAATTTTTCGTTGTTAATTGAGAATCTAAATGAAAACAGTTCAGCTAAGATTGAGAACTATATCTTTACAGATAACCCAAAACAAATAGAGCGGTTTTATAGTATCTTCGAGGACTTGAATGCCAATGTTCAATTTCACCCTACTCAAAAAGCCATTCATCAAGGGTTTATAGACAAGGACTTAAAAATAGCTTGTTATACCGATCATCAAATTTTTGAACGATTTCATAAGTATAAATTACGTCGAGGATTTACAAAAGATCAAGCACTTAATTTACGATTATTGCGAGAACTGAAACCTGGCGATTTCGTCACACACATAGATCACGGTGTAGGACGTTATTCGGGTTTAGAGAAGATCAATATCAATGGTCATACACAGGAAAGTGTTCGCCTTTTTTATAAAAATAATGATATTTTATACGTCAGCATCAACTCGCTTCATAAGATTTCAAAATATTCTGGTTCAGAAGGAAAAGCGCCTAAATTAAACAAATTAGGAACAGATACATGGAATACGCTGAAGCGAAAAGCCAAGCGAAAAGTTAAGGACATTGCAGCAGAATTGATAAAATTGTATGCAAAAAGACGTGCCGCTAAAGGACATGCTTTTCCACCTGATGGCTACTTACAAAATGAATTAGAAGCCTCTTTTATTTACGAAGATACACCCGATCAGAATACGGCAACGGTTGCCGTCAAAGAAGATATGATGAAACAATATCCTATGGATCGACTGATTTGTGGCGATGTAGGATTTGGAAAAACAGAAATTGCCATGCGAGCTGCTTTCAAAGCCGTTGTAGGTGGAAAGCAAGTAGCAATTTTAGTTCCAACGACTATTCTAGCTTTGCAACATGCCAAGACTTTCAAAGAACGATTGGAAGGATTTGGAGTCACGGTAGATTACATCAATCGGTTTAGAACCACGAAGGAGAAAAAAGAAATTTTTGCTAAACTCAAAGAAGGTGAAATTGATCTCGTCATTGGAACACATGGACTATTAAATAAAAATGTTGGGTTTAAGGATTTGGGTTTATTAATCATTGATGAAGAACAAAAATTTGGTGTCGCTGCAAAGGAAAAACTCCGTAACCTTAAAGTGAATGTGGATACCCTGACATTGACAGCAACGCCTATACCGAGAACTCTACAGTTTTCCTTAATGTCGGCAAGAGATTTATCGGTCATTCGTACGCCTCCACCCAATCGTCAACCGATACATACGGAAACGCGGGTCTTTAGTGAAGAATTGGTAAAGGAGTCCATTTACTACGAAGTGAACCGAGGTGGACAGGTCTTTTTTGTACACAATAGAGTTAAAAGCCTACCTGATATTACCGCTATGATTCGCCGCATGTGTCCCGATGTGGATATTGCGATGGCACATGGTCAAATGGAATCTAAAGATTTGGAAAAAACGCTTCTGGATTTCATCAATCGTCAATATGATGTTTTGGTATGTACAAATATTATTGAAACAGGGCTCGATATTGCGAATGCGAACACCATAATTATCAATAACGCCAATCAGTTTGGAATGAGTGATTTGCATCAATTGAGAGGTAGAGTCGGACGCTCTAATCGAAAAGCATTCTGTTATTTATTGAGTCCACCGCTATCTACGCTCACCTCAGATGCACGCAAACGACTCAAAACCCTAGAAGAATTTTCGGACTTGGGTAGTGGATTTAATATTGCCATGAAGGATTTAGATATTCGAGGAGCAGGAAATTTACTGGGTGGCGAGCAAAGTGGGTTCATTACGGATATTGGTTTTCAGACCTACCAAAAAATATTGGATGAAGCCATTCAGGAATTAAAGGAAAAAGAATTCAAAGAGTTATTCAAAGAAGACCTCGAAAAAGAGCGTAATTATGTACAAGACGTACAGATTGAAACGGATATAGAAATGCTTATCCCTGACAAATATGTAAGTAATACGCAAGAGCGATTGGCACTTTATACCAAATTGGATAGTTTAGAACGAGAATCTGAAATTGAAAAATTCGCCAAGGAATTAACGGATCGGTTTGGAAAAATTCCTCGACAGGTTAATGAATTATTTGATGGACTACGCCTTCGGTGGACGTGTAAACAATTGGGTTTTGAACGTCTACATTTAAAAGGTCGTAAGATGCGCTGTTACTTTGTAAGCGATCCACAATCTCCATTTTTTGAAACGAAATTATTTAATAATATCGTTCAATATGTTTCCTCTAAAGGTGAACGAAAAGGCTTAACGTTCAAACAATCCAACCGCCATTTTATCATGATTAAAGATGGGGTGAAAAGTTTGAAACAAGCTCGGCAAACTTTACAAAATTTATTAGAGCAGGTGGATTCGTAATGAATAATTCAAAGAATTATTTATTAAAAAAGGTTATATTTGGAAGTGAAATTTAATACTACTACAGTATTATTTAGATGGATAGATAGATTTCAAGATTCAGTGTCTCTCTGTGAAAGACTCTGTTTAACTCTGTGGTTAAAATAAAGATTAGTCAATATTACAAAACAACATGACAGAAACATTACATATAACAGAAGCACAAATCATCAATTTTATAGATCAAGCATTAGCAGAAGATGTCGGAAATGGCGATCACACTTCATTAGCTTGTATTCCGAAAGATGCTCGAAATCGGGCTAAACTTTTAGTCAAAGATGATTGTGTTTTAGCAGGAGTAGAATTAGCAAAACATATATTCAAGCGTGTTGATCCTACTTCAACAGTCAGTGTTTTTAAAGAAGACGGAACTGCTGTAAGATATGGAGACATTGCATTTGAAGTAGAATGCAACGCACAAGCACTTTTGAAAGCAGAACGATTGGTTTTGAATAGTATGCAACGTATGAGTGGTATTGCTAGTTTGAGCAATCGCTTTTTGTTTGAAGTAGAAGACTTAGATGTTAAAATCTTAGATACACGAAAGACTACACCTCTGATTCGGTTCTTAGAAAAATGGGCAGTCAAAATAGGTGGTTGTACCAATTATCGAGTTGGTTTGTATGATTGGATTATGATAAAAGACAACCATATTGATGCGTGTGGCGGTATTCAAGAAGCGATCAATCGAGTGGCACAATACCAGAAAGACAATGGACTCAATCTTAATGTAACCGTCGAAGTGCGTAATTTGGTAGAGTTGTATAAAGTATTAGAAGTAGCCGAAGGAAAAGTAACTCGGATTATGCTCGATAATTTTGAAATTCCATTGCTTAAAGAAGCGGTTGCCATTGTCGGAGGACGATTTGAAACAGAAGCCTCTGGAGGTGTTAACATCAATACTGTCCGAGCAATTGGAAAAACAGGCGTCAACTACATTTCAGTAGGCGCACTGACCCATTCGGCAGTTAGTCGAGATTTAAGCTTGAAAGTGATAAAAGAGTAGAATATTTTTTGCATCATTAAAATGGTTCTCTCCCAAATCCCGTGCTCAAGCCAATCAGAAATAATAATTATCGTTTTTGATTGACCACGATTTTTGTTCGAGAATGATCAAAATTAACTTATGTGCGGTCGTTACTCCCTAGCAATTCCAAAAGAACAGATAGAGCAACGGCTATCTATTCAGATCAACCAAGCCTTAAAACCTAGTTATAATATTGCGCCTACACATCAGGCGTATGTCATGACAGCCGAACAACCACTTCGGTTGCAGCCTATGTATTGGGGGTTGATTCCTCATTGGTCAAAACAAGCAAAACTTACAGGTAAACATATCAATGCTCGAAAAGAAGGTATTCAAACGAAACCTTCTTTTCGATTATCGGTTCGGTATCGTCGTTGCCTAGTCCCAGCCGATAGTTTTTATGAATGGCGAACCGAAGGACAGGTAAAAATTCCTTATCGGATTCACAATACAGATTTATCCATGATGGTCATGGCAGGTATCTGGGATGAATGGACAGACGGACAATCGAGTATTCGCACCTTTTCTATTATCACAACACCACCCAATGAGGAAATGCAAAGTATTCACACACGAATGCCTTTGTTTTTAGAAACTGCTAATCAACAATCCGCTTGGCTCAGTAGTACCGATTTGAATGAAGTGTTAGGTATGATGAACGTGTTAGAAAACAATAGATTAAGTATGTACCGTATTTCTACGGAATTAAATAAGCCTCAAAATAATTATGCTGAGTTACAAAAAGCTGTTCCAGAACCGCCGACTTTGTTTTCTTAGGAGCATTTATGCTTTTGCCTTTTTTTCAACCCGTTTCAACTCAACTCGACCTTGTTTGTATTTATCTTCTGGATTTTTATGAACTTCCTGCCAGTGTCCTTTAATGGTATCTCGAAAGGCGCTTCTGCGATACACCAGTTGATATCGTCGCCGAATGGTTTGAGGTAATTTATCAGGATAGATTTTAGGTTTTTCAATATGATCCCATAAATTAATAGAACGATCCCAATGAATTTCTCCATAACAAACACCACCATAAATACTATCTCCAACTACCACATTGGTATAACCAATCAACTCTCCATCTTCCTTTTTAATTTCAAAAGTCATCGGATATTGAACACCATCTTGTGTCAGAAACCCTTCCCAGTAACCCGTCTGACTGTATCCAAATGAAGAAAAAAGAATAGAAAAAAAGAATAGAATAATATTTTTGAACATATAAATTAGGTTGAATGATGAACCATGAATATAAAGATGCACATTTTACAGCTTAAGGTGCAAATAGAACATTGAATAATTCGTATTTTTGATATTCAATTATTAAACTCTGAATTGAAAGCTATGCCAACAACCATCCAAAAATCCACTTTAAATTTCTTAAAACAGCTTAGGAAAAATAACAACCGAGAATGGTTCGCCGAACATAAACCGATGTATCAAGCAGCACTAGAAAATGTTAAAGCTTTTCAAGCTGATTTGCTTAACTTAATGAGTGAACACGACGAGATAGAAAACTCTAAATTATTCAGAATTTATAAAGACGTTCGATTTTCAAAAGACAAAACACCCTATAAAAATAATTTTGGTGGAAGTTTTGTTCGGGCGACTAAGTGGCGACGAGGAGGCTATTATTTCCAGATTGAACCCGACAATTGCTTTATCGCTGGTGGCTTTTGGAATCCTAATGCTGCTGATTTGAAACGCATACGAACAGAACTGTCCAATGATGCAGACGAATATAGAAAGATATTAAATGCTACTGACTTTATAAAAGTATTTGGAACAGTGCAAGGCGATCAGGTGAAAACAGCACCCAGAGGTTTCGCAAAAGATGATCCTGCCATTGATCTTTTACGCTATAAACAACACATCGCTATTCATAAATTTGATAATAATCTCGTTTTGTCTGATGAGTTCATATATAAAGTCAACGATGGTTTCAAAGCACTACGACCTTTTTTTGATTATATGTCCACTGTCTTAACAACTGACGAAAATGGCGTTCCAATTGAATAAACCATTTTATTCCGTTTTATGACCGACATAAACACATTAAAAAGGCTATTCAAAACAATAACTACAAATAGAAAGTTATTTAAACAGTATTAGTAAAGAGTTGACTTAAGTCAACTCTTTA
>JAHDFQ010000105.1:3131-7758 GCA_020628085.1 Saprospiraceae bacterium | reverse complement strand
TACATGACACAATTCAAAACAAAATTTCTAATACTATTTCTACTTTGTAGCACAACTTATTCTTTGTTCGCACAAAATAAAATAGCAATTGGCGAATGGCGAGCGCACCTGCCTTATCGAGAATTTGTATCCTTGACACAGAGCGAAAATACGCTATTTGCGGCTACAGAATGGTCGATTATGTTGTTAGACAAAGAAGAAATGTCCACCAGTTTTCTATCAACAGTAGACGGTTTAAGCAATTCAGGAATGGGCGTTATCAAATATAGTGAACGTCATAAAACTTTAATCGCTTCTTATTCTAACAGTACATTTGATCTCATTACTGACAGTCGTATTCGGACATTTAATGATATTCAGACAGATGGGAACTTTACAGATCGAACGATTTCTGATATTTATATTGATGGAGATTTTGCCTATTTTTCTTGTGCTTTTGGAGTGGTTCGATTCAATTTGGCAGCAGAAGAATTTGATTTTACACTCGACCTTGGAATCAAAGTAAAAGCTACCGTTGTTTTCGATAATCAAATTTATGCCGCTACCGAAGAAGGCATTTTTACCGCTAGTAATTCTCCTAATTTAAACCTTCAAGATTTTTCTAATTGGACATTATTAGATGTAGATGCTGGATTTCCAGGAACATATAGTTCTAGTGCGATAGCTGTTTTTGATAACCAGTTATATTTTGATATTGATAATGCACTGTATCGAATGAACGATGGTGTTCTGGAAGAAATATATCCTGCACAAGACGGTTTAGTGGTTCAATACATCACAACAGAATATTATGGCTTATTACTAGGTTTGAGAGATAATAACGATCCTAAAGGTCAAACGATTTATCTAAATACAGATGGAGAAATAAAAGAAATGGGTGGACGGTGTATGAGCTATCCGCTTTATGCCATAGAAGATCAAACAGGTAAAATTTGGTTTGCAGATACATGGCGAGGGCTACGACTGGCTTATAGTGCTGGCGATAACTGTGAACGAATGGAGTTCAATTCTCCTTTATCACAACGAACCAGTGAAATTTTAATAAAAGATAATCAAACATATGTCGCTGCTGGCGGTGTTACAAATAATGGAAATTTCGCAGGGATCAGTGATGGAACATTCATATTAGAAGACGACGGTAATTGGGATATTATAAATCGTTGGGAAGTGCCTTTATTAGAACAAGAAGATGCCATTTTAGATCATTATAAATTGGCGATTCACCCAACTACTGGAGCGTTATATATCGGAACATTTTGGGGTGGATTGATTGAACGAAATAATGAGGAGGAATATAAAGTTTATAACGAAACGAACTCTAGTTTACAAGGTGCAACTGGAGATGAATTAAGAGAACGAGTTTCAGGCTTAGCTTTTGATACCGAAAATAATCTTTGGATAGCAAATAATACTGCTCCTAAACCCATTTCTGTATTAAAAACTGATGGAACTTGGCAAAATTTCGATGTTCCGTCAAACAAAGGTTTAAGAAATATGGTAGTCGATCAAGTTGGTTACAAATGGGCAACGATTGACGGAACAGGGCAAGGTGTATTGGTGTTTGATGATGGTGGAACAATTGATGTATTAGGCGATGATCGCTACAGAGTTATTTCTTCTAGCAATACTGAACTACCAGATAATAATGTACTATCAATTGCTGTAGACCTAGAAGGAGCCGTTTGGCTTGGAACAGCAAATGGTGTCGGTGTGGTTTCTTGTGGTTCGATTGCCATTGAAAACGAATGCCCTGTAAATCGTATTATTTTTGAGGAAAACATTATTGACGATGAAAACGAATATCTTTTAAAAGGGGAATCTGTCAATACGATTGCGGTAGATGGTGCGAATCGAAAATGGATCGGTACAACCAATGGCGTTTTTGTGATTTCGGAAGATGGAAAGGAACAAATCGCCTTTTTTGATACCAATAACAGCCCATTATTTGATAATAATATTATTGATATTGCCATCAATGATGAAGACGGAGAAGTATTTATAGGTACTAATAAAGGACTCATTTCATATAGAAGTAATGCGACAAAAGGAGGTACAATCAATGAAAGTACCGCTTATGCCTTTCCTAATCCTGTTCGTCCCGAGTACCTCGGTGAAATTGCCGTTCGAGGTTTAGCTCAAGATGCTAATGTCAAAATAACAGATGTCAATGGACAATTGGTGTATGAAACGCAAGCTTTTGGTGGACAAGCTATCTGGGATGGTAATGACTACACAGGTCGTCGTGCTGCCACGGGCGTATATTTAGTGTTTAGTACGAGCGATAGTTTAGAAACACCGAATACACTAGTGACCAAAATTATGTTTGTTAATTAATTCTGTCGGTTGGCGATCCGAGTTCACCATTCGACTAAATGATGGACTTGCGTTAAAATTCAGATTACTTATACATTCCTTTGCATAAAAAAACAAATAAAAAAACATGCCTAAATCCACTAAAGTTACCTTTCAAAATAAAGAAGGTATCACCCTTTCTGCTCGTTTGGAAATGCCCATACACCAGATTCCATTTGCCTACGCTATCTTTGCACACTGTTTTACTTGTAGCAAAAATTTAGGTGCCGTTCGTCATATTAGCCAGGCATTAACTAAAAATGGAATAGCAGTGTTGCGTTTCGATTTTACAGGTTTAGGAGATAGCGAAGGCGATTTTGCAGATACCAATTTTTCTTCTAATGTAGGCGATTTAATTGCAGCAGCACAGTTTTTAGAGCAAGAATATGAAGCCCCAACTTTGTTAGTTGGACACTCACTAGGAGGGGCAGCAGTTATTTTTGCTAGTGCAGAATTGGATTCTGTTAAGGCGGTAGCGACAATTGGCGCACCTGCTAACCCTGAACATGTTTCGCATTTATTAGCAGAAGGATCAGAAGACTTAGCTAGTAAAGGAATTGCTAAAGTGAATATCGGTGGACGTCCATTTACGGTAAAAAAACAATTTATAGACGATATTAAAAGCCAAAAAATGGAGGCAGTGCTACCTGATTTACGTAAGTCTTTATTGATTATGCACTCGCCGCAAGATCGAACAGTATTTATAGAAAATGCGCGTAAGTTATATCAAATGGCACATCATCCAAAGAGTTTTATTTCGTTGGATGGAGCAGATCATTTACTGACCAACAAAGCAGATTCATTATATATTGGGGAAGCCGTAGCCAGTTGGGCAAAGCGATACCTCGATGTGATTGTAAATAAACCACTAAAAACATCAGAACAAGTAGCAGTCTCCTTATTTAATGAAGATATTTTTACGACTCAAGTTGTCGCAGGTAAGCACCGTTTAGTGGCGGACGAACCCGAATCTATCGGTGGTAACGATTTTGGTGCGTCTCCATACGAATTGGTTTCGGCAGGTTTAGGTGCATGTACGGCTATGACCATGCAAATGTATGCCCGACGCAAAAAATGGGATGTAGAAGAAGTCATCGTACATATCAATCATGGTAAGCGACATGCCGAAGATTGTAAAAACTGCGAAGATCCCAAAAGCAAACTCGATCATTTTGACCGAACTATAGAAATCAAAGGCGATCTAGACGAAACACAACGTCAACGTTTGTTGGAAATTGCGAATAAATGTCCCGTACATCGAACTTTGGAAAGTGAAATTAGGGTGGAAACGGAGTTGAAAGACGCTTAGTTTGGTATTTGCAATAGAATAGATTAAAAATTTCAAAACTCTGCTCAACTCTGTAGTTAAAAATATTGTAGCTTCAATAATGTTGAATGGATAGATTTTTTGACCAACTTTTATAAAAATTGTTTGTTTCAACATTCATGATAAATCAACCCATCACAACGATCTCTTTTTTTAAATTTGAAGGTTGGAAAAACCAATGGTGGGCATTCCAGCAAATGGGTTTAGTGCCAAGACAACTATCCGATGTTGACGGAGTGACTTTTGGTAAAGTTGTCGGAAGCGGAGCAGCTAATGGGTTTAGTATCTGGCCCAACTGGGGGGTGTATGGTCTACTTATTAATTGGAAAAATGAAGTGGTTGCTCAGTCTTTTTTCGATCAACATAGAATTTTTAAATCCTATCAAAAACGTAGTAAAAACGACTGGACTATATTTCTTCATAATACTCAAGTACACGGCGAATGGGATGGAACACAACCTTTTTCTCCTTCAAAACCATTTGACAAAAATCAACTCGTTGGAGTGATTACCCGTGCGACGATCAAATTAAAATATATTCCTAAATTCTGGCAGTTTGTTCCTAAAGTCAGTCAGTCCATTGAAGATAAAAAAGGACGTTTATTTTCGGTTGGAATTGGAGAACTTCCCTTAATCCAACAAGCTACTTTTTCCATTTGGGAAAGCAGTAATTTGATGATGGAGTATGCCTATAAAAGCAAATACCACAAAGAAGTCGTCCAAAAAACCCGCGAATTAGGCTGGTACAAAGAAGAACTCTTTGCACGATTTTTGCCCTATAAAACGAGTGGAAACTGGGAGGGTGTTGACATACAGTATTTTCAGAAACTACTGACCTCTGAACCAAATTAGAGTGAAATAAATGAATAATTTCTTGGCGGGAGAGCAAAGACAAAACAGGTGGGAGTGGGAGAGTGGCGATGAGTCTGGCAGTTGTTTTGTCAAGAAT
>JAHDFQ010000105.1:0-3031 GCA_020628085.1 Saprospiraceae bacterium | reverse complement strand
TTTGCATACTTTCCTGCCCGACGGTCAGGCGGGTTTTCGACTGAAAAAGTATGACCTCGTAGAGACAAAGTCTAAATTTGTAGGTGAAGGTTTGATGGATTAGGATTGTTAAAAGATCGAATGTTGTATTAACATCGCTATAATCTATAGTTTATGATCTCTTCCTGTCTGTTTTATGTAAAAAACACGACTATATCTGTTGCTCACACTAGCATTGATGGTGAATAAATCCGTATTTTTGTAAAGGATAATTGTATCTATTCTTTCCAATGAAAGTAAATAGAGTAGCAAATAAACTAATATTACTTTATTATATTTCGATTTGGTGTTTGAACAAAGTTTTATCTAAACAGCAAATTTAAAATTCAAAAAGATATGTACGTAGATTCTGATGTAAAAGGAATAATGAACGGAACGATTCATCGCCGTGCGAGAGAAGATCGTTACCAAGGTCATGATTATTATAATATTGACGATTTATTGACAGATGACCACTTAATGGCTCGTGATGCTGTTCGTGCATGGGTCAAGCAGGAGGTAACTCCTATTATTGAAGATTGTTCGGAGCAAGCTAAATGTCCAACGCATTTATACAAAGGCTTGGCAGAGATAGGTGCATTTGGGCCTAGCCTTCCCGTGGAATACGGTGGTGGTGGAATGGACGAAATCGCTTATGGAATTATCATGCAAGAATTAGAGCGTGGTGACTCAGGAATTCGTTCTATGGCATCCGTTCAAGGTTCTTTGGTCATGTATCCAATTTATAAATTTGGTTCAGAGGAACAACGAAAACGCTTTTTACCAAAATTAGGTTCTGGTGAATATATCGGTTGTTTTGGTCTGACCGAACCCGATCATGGTTCTGATCCGAGTAGTATGATTACCAACATCAAAGAAGATGGCGATCACTATATTTTGAATGGAGCAAAAATGTGGATTACCAACTCACCAGTTGCTGATATTGCAGTCGTTTGGGCGAAAGATGAAGAAGGAAAAATTCGTGGTTTAATCGTTGAGCGTGGAATGGAAGGTTTTTCTACTCCAGAAATTCACGGTAAATTATCGTTGCGTGCCTCTATCACAGGAGAGTTAGTTTTTGAAGATGTACGTGTACCAAAAGCAAATGTATTCCCAGATATTCGTGGTTTGAGAGGACCATTATCTTGTTTGTCAAAAGCACGATATGGGATTGCTTGGGGAACGATTGGTGCAGCCTTAGATTGCTATGACTCTGCTTTACGCTATTCCATGGAGCGAGAGCAATTTGGTAAGCCAATTGCACAATTCCAATTGACGCAAAAGAAATTAGCGGAAATGATTACCGAAATTACCAAAGCACAATTATTGGTTTGGCGTTTAGGAACATTAGCGAACAAAGGCAAAGCAACACCTGCACAAATCTCGATGGCGAAGCGTAACAGCTGCGAAATTGCCTTGAAAATTGCACGTGAAGCCCGTCAAATTCATGGCGGTATGGGTATCACCAATGAATATCCAATCATGCGCCACATGATGAATTTGGAAACCGTGTTAACTTACGAAGGAACACACGATATTCACTTGTTAATTACAGGTATGGATGTAACGGGTTTAAATGGTTTTAAGTAAGTTGCAGAGCAACTTAGTAAAATGGTTACTAGTTAATTAGTGAGTAGTCAAGTCATTTATGGTTTTCCAAGTAACTTGAGTTAAAGTTAACTATGTAAATTTATAAAGAAAACGGGTTTTAAGATGTTGATCTTGAAACCCGTTTTTAGTTTTAGTTCTGCTCTTATTTTTGTAAAAAAAAGATACTGTTAAGCGAAGGTTGTACCTTCGATTTGATGATAGCAAAATTCAGTTTTGCATTTGCTGGTTTGGAATTTCTCTTTTTTAGCCATTCAACTCAAATCTACTTGTATGAAATATTTCTCTTCTTGGATTTTCATTGGATGCTTTCTTTTCATTTTTATAACATGCAATGTGGAACATAGAACCGCATCTAATACAGATTCGATAGAAATAAATCAGAAACAAAAAGGCATGCATATATTTGGAGAACTAGATTCTACAAACGTGCAAGATATTATAAAATGTAATATTGAGTGGATTACGTTTGTGCCTTTTGGAGATCAGAAAAATGTGGATAGTCCTACCATGAATTACTACAAAGATGATGCATTGGAAATGATGAGAAGGGATTCTGCTTGGAAAAGTCAAATTGAAATTGCGCACCAAGCTGGATTAAAAGTTTTTCTCAAACCACATGTCTGGCTATATGAGGCAACTGATGGAAAATGGCGTTCTGATATTTTTCCAACTTCGGAGGACAATTGGCAATTATGGCAACAAAATTATACGGAATTTATATTATTGTATGCTCAACTCGCAGAAGAAACGAATGTAGAACTGTTTTGTATTGGGACGGAGTTTACTCGTTTATCTACAGAAAAACCGCTTTTTTGGCGTGATTTAATCAAGAAAACAAAACGAGTCTATTCTGGTCAACTGACCTACGCAGCTAATTGGTATGAAGAATTTGAGGAGATCACGTTTTGGGACGATCTGGACTTTATTGGAATTCAAGCCTATTTTCCGTTGGTCGATCACGATCATCCCACCGTTCAAGAAATATCCAAAGGTTGGAAAAAATACATACCCAAAATAAAATCCGTCCATCAGCAGTTTAACAAACCTATTTTGTTTACAGAAATGGGGTATAAAAGTACGACTGATAGTGCCAAAGAACCGTGGAAATGGCTGGATTATTCAGGTAATACTAACCATATACTTTCTTTAGAAACACAAGCGAATTGCTATCAAGCTTTTTTTGATACGATCTGGGAAAAAGACTGGTTGGCGGGTGTCCATTTTTGGCAATGGCGCAGCGACCATGTGCACGGACAAGGAAGGAGTGATTTGGATTTTACACCAAGAGGGAAGCCTGCGGAAGGAGTGATTCGGGAAGGGTTTGAGTAGGTTGTTGTCATACCTTTTAAAAAAAAATTAGTTGAGCGAGGGTTGCACCTTCGATCCGATGACTACAAAATTC
>JAHDFQ010000104.1 GCA_020628085.1 Saprospiraceae bacterium | reverse complement strand
AAATGAAGATTAACAATTCATTGACAATCATTCTCGTTTTATTTGAATATATGACGAGCAATTAACCGATCTTTGTAAGCGAAGCGTTTTAAAGGTATTCTTCTTATATTTGCGAAAAATTGGATAAGTTAAGATTCATTTTTTGAAACTAACGTTGTTCAAATGTGTTTGATGTAAAATCATTGAGTAAAAAAGTTAACTTAATATGACACTTACGGTATTATTGATACGAATTGCGATAACAGCAGCTATTTTGACTTTACTTGTTGAATTTGTATTCAAAAAAAGGAAAAATTGGCTCATGTCTTATGCACAGAATTTTGCTGGTGCATTATTTATCTTTTCGGGTTGGGTCAAGGCGGTTGATCCGCTTGGAACGGCGTATAAAATGAAGGATTATTTTGCAGAGTTTGAAACGCATTTTACTTGGTTTTCAGGTATTTTTCCTGTTTTAGCAGAGTTTTCAGTCGCTTTTGCGGTAATTATGATCGTTTTGGAGATTGTTTTAGGAATCATGCTCATTTTGGGTTCTAGTCCTAAATTAACCAGTTGGCTCTTTTTTATTATCGTCGCATTTTTTACAGTACTAACAGGATTCACTTATTTGACGGGGTATTTGCCAGAAGGTGCTACCTTTTTTGAATTTGGAAAATGGGGTGAATATGTCAAAACCAATATGAAAGTAACGGATTGTGGTTGCTTTGGTGATTATATCAAATTAGAACCAAAAACATCCTTTTTCAAAGACATCTTTTTGTTATTTCCAGCGGTTTACTTTTTGTTTCAATCCAAAAAAATGCACCAATTGTTTACACCAACTATTCGTAGTGTGGTATTTTGGGTATCAACTATTGGCGTTACTTTGTATTGCTTCAATAATTACGCTTGGGATATTCCCAAAAATGACTTCCGCCCGTTTAAAAATGGGGTGAATATTTTGGATCAAAAAGCCATTGAAGAAGAGGCGGCTGCCAACGCAGAAGTCAATTACGTATTGACTAATAAAGCATCAGGCGAAAAGGTAAGTCTATCAATGGATAAATATTTAGCTGCTTATAAAGACTATCCAAAAGACGCTTGGGACATTGACCAGCAGCGAGCAGAACCGGCTATTCCTAGCACTAAAATTAGTGAGTTTGAAGTCAGCGATGTGGAAGGGAATGATGTATCCGAAATGATTTTAACCGATCCTAATTATAGTTTTGTTATCGTGTCTTACAAACTCTATCATGAAACGGATACAGAAACCGTTGTTTATAATGATACAACATTTAGAAACGATACGATTATTCCAATGCCAGATTCGATGATTATCAATCAAGAAATTGTGAGCATTGATAAAAAACAACGTAGTCAGACCAACTATATCTGGGATAAGGAGTTTACTGAAATTTATAAAAACACCATTAATCCACTTGCAGAAGCAGCCGAAAAAGCAGGTTTAAAAACATCTGTTTTGACCGCCTATGCTGATCCTGCGATGATTGATGATTTTAGACATGAAGCACAGACAGCTTATCCGTTTTACACCGGGGATGATATTATGTTGAAAACAATAGTGCGAAGTAACCCTGGTGTTATACTGATGAAAAACGGTACAATCATTAAAAAATGGCATCATAAAAAAGTACCTTCTTTTAGTGAAATTCAGCAAGAATATATGAAATAATACTTTTAGAAAAGGCGATCTGTAATTGATACATATCGCCTTTTCTGTTTGGTTTATGTCATATTCACAATATCCATGGCACAAATGATACCTTTTTTTAAAAAAAAGCTTGATAGGTTTTAGCTTATTGCAAATTTCTTTCTTTCTTTGTCATGTTTTTTAAAACATTCGAGTATCAATAATCAATTAAACTTCTAGAGAGTATCCATATAGTTTTTAGTAATTGAATAAGTGTAATTAAGAATAAAGGGAATAATGACTAATAGTAATTTAGCATCTATTAACTGATTTCGTTTTATTCTAATTGTATATTTTTGAACGAAGGGGCTTTATTAGAATCACAATCGGGCTTGTTTAGATAGGTAGTTATGTTGAGTCGTAGAAATATCCGCATTAAAGTAATGCAATTGCTTTATGCAAAAAGTAGGGATCCGAAACTTACTTACAAAAATATGCTTGAACAATATCAAAATAGCATAGAAGCTTGTTTTGAATTATATTTGTTCAACTTACTTCAATTTACAAAAATTGCTCAGTATTCTCTGCATGATGCGTCCAAGCGAAATGCCAAACTACTGCCGACCAATGAAGATAAAGACTTTAAAGCGTCTCTAGCATCTAACGAGCTACTTCAATCCCTTATCAAAAACGAAGATTTATATCGTTCATATCGTAAACATCACCTCGAAAATAAAATTGACAAAGATACGACTCGCCTTATTTATACAGAGTTTTTGAAAGAAGATTCTTATATTAAATACTTGAAAAAATCGAACCCAACTCATGAAGATCACAAGAAACTACTCCTTGATCTTTACAAGTTCTGTATTAATAATGAGTTGTTTGATGATAAAATAGAAGATCATTATTCTAATTGGGTTGATGACAAATCACTCGTCGTCGGCACAATGAAAAAAACCATTAAAGCACTACCTTCCGAAGATGCTTTTTACTTAAAATATTATCCAGACCTTGAAACCACTAAGGAGTTTGGTGAGACGATGCTTCAAACAGTTTTTCGTGAGGATGAAGAATATTTAGAAATTATAGAACCCAGCCTAAAAAATTGGGATGCTGACCGAGTCGCTATCATTGATATGATTTTACTAAAAATGGCGATCTGTGAGCTAACCGAATTTCCAACTATTCCTACAAAAGTAACCTTAAACGAATTTGTTGAAATTTCTAAAATGTATAGTACTGATAAATCGAAGGATTTTATCAATGGTATTTTAGATCGTTTGATGAAAAAGCTCGATAAAGAAGGTATGATTAATAAAGAGGGAAGGGGGTTGAAAGACTAAAAACTTTTCATAAATTATAAGCCTGCCTGATGCAAGCAGTTTTTAATGGTAAGCTATTTAACATGCCAAACCTATATAAACAACTCAATATTGTAATACACTAATATCAGTTATTCCGCTTCTTCTACTGGCTTAAACGGATGCCTCGGCTGCCATTCATCGTCGGGTTTTAGATATTCGTAAATAGTCGTCAAGAAATGATTTGAAATCTGTGAGCGATGACGCATGTAACAATACATTTCATGTGCTTCTGCACCAACGGAACTCTTTATTTCTAAAGCTGTTCTAGCAAAAATAATTTGCTTAAACTGTTGTTCAATACCTACCCGAACCATATCATATAACATGTTCAAATAGATTTGGTGCGAATGATTTTTAGACTTATCAAAACCTAAAAAATGTGCTTCTAATTCCTTGTGATTATTGATTAAGGTATAATACCCAATAATTTGATTATCAAGGTAGTATGCCATTAACGTGAAGTTATCTTGTAAGGTTTCTTTTAGTGCCAAGAAATAGTTTTTGTTAAGTTTCATTACATTAAAACCAGCGCCAGAAGCGACCTCTTCATACAAGCTATATAATAAATCCAAGTTTTCTCGAATTTCATCAGCACTTAAAGACTTACGGACAATATCCTTACCTTTTTTCATGGCTCGTTTGACTCGAACTCGATATTTAGAATACATCGCACCTAAGTAATCATCAAAGGTCTTCCAATCAGAACGAATATCCAAAATCATATTGGGTTGAATCGTAAATTCCTTATAGTTTTCATCAAGTAAAGGCTGAGAAGAAGATCGACATTCTTCACAATATTCTTTTAATAAATTAACGGATATTTCTAATTTGTCTTTTTTTAAATCTTTACACAACTGATGCAAAGCAGAACGAACCAACTCAAACTGAATAGCCTTGCTAAATAACCCTTCTTGAAAATAAAATCCGTGTTCTCCTGTCAATAATAGGTTTCCACAGATCAAAGTATTGAACTCAAAACGGCTGGCTACAAAATGCTTGATTTGTTTACTGACAGTCGATAAAAATCTAGATTTTTGTTTTGTAGCAGAACCTTGTTGTAAACTATCGTCTGCATTAAACGCCTGAATTTGGCAATTTGCAACTCCAATAGGCATATCGTTTTTATAAAAAAGGATATAGCGAAATTGCATACGATTTGGAGCGTTTTCTTCTAATAAATTTAAGTATTTACGTTGCAGAAACAAATTAGAAGCTGGAGCCGCTATATCCCAATCTGTACTAACGTCTTTCATAGATTGATAGAAAACATAATCAATATTAGGTTCGGATGTTGTTTTATTTGCCAAAATCGAAGAAGAAGTTGAAACGTTGCAAAAGGTCATTTTGATCGTATTATTATCGGAATAACGTAAATTAATAGTAGTAAATGCCTTTGCTTATTTAATAAATAATAAAGGCAAACTACTTATTGACTTACAATTTTATGACAATTTCGATTTTTAAACGTCTGTCGAGGAAGTATAGTTTTTAATATTTATAACTATTCTACAAAAAGGAATAATTATAAATTAGTATTTAAGCGGTCGGACAAAATTACTTGTATAATAATGCCAACCTTCAAAAAAGTTGTAAAATACTGACAGTCAGGAAGTTTTTATGACTTTTTTGGAGGTTTTGAAGGCGGTTATTATACTAATTTTTCTGACCTACTATTTATGATTTTCTGTGGTTTTAATTTTCCATTTCTGAATTTCATTCAAGGCATACTGTTCATCTTTCCAACCCAATAATTCCATTCTACCTAGTCCTTTATAGTTCAAAAACCATTCTTGTATAATGTGGTGCGCTGCATTATATCGTACAACAAAATCTGCATAATCTTTCGGTTGAATGACTTGCATAGTGCTATCCGCTGGAATGGCAATTATTTTAGTATCAAGTTCGCCTTTATCTTTCAATAGTAAAGTTCCGATAGGTTTTATTGCAATAGTATTTCCAGTTTTAATATGTTCACCAATCACCAAAATATCCAAAGCATCACCATCACCTCCACGTTCTTCGTCCATTAAAGTAGAAGGAATAAAACCGTAATTGCCAGGGTAGGGTAGAAAATCAATAATTCTGTCCTTTCCAGCGAGCGTATCATTTACAAATTCACCTGTTTCTGGATGATACTCAATTTTATGATTAGTACCAGCAGGAATTTCTATAACAGCCATCACGTGACCTGAATTGTCAAAAGTTGATTGTTGATATACATCACTCGTCGATTGTTTACAAGATGCTACAACAAATATTAAAAGAAAAATCAGAATCTTATTTGTAGTAATTTTCATTTTGCAAATGTACATATTTTGGAAACCTTTTTACAAACGGATTGTCTTTCTAACTACAATTATTTCAATCGTTAGATATACCAATAAAAGTATATACCGTCGTTTCTTAAAATACATTACCTTTAGCGATTATTTATACTTAAAAGAATAGAAAAAATCATGAGTGAAAAATCATATTTTAATCCAGAAGATTTAAAGAAATTTGGAAATATTACCGATTGGCAAGAAGAAATGGGATCAAAATTCTTCGATTACTACGGGGAAGTATTCAAAGAAGGGGCCTTAACTGAACGTGAAAAAGCCTTGATTGCCCTTGCTGTTTCACACGCTGTTCAATGTCCATATTGCATAGATTCATACTCAAAAACATGTTTGGTAAAAGGCGCAGACGAAGAACAAATGATGGAAGCGGTGCATGTAGCAGCAGCAATTAAAAGCGGCGCAACATTGGTTTATGGCGTTCAAATGATGAATCATGTTAAAAAATTAAGCATGTAAATTGATGCTCAATGTTTAAATTGAAAACTGGTATTTGTTTATTTATATACAGTATGTTGTGTTGTCAATTGGCAGCACAATTGCCTGTAAAAGAATGTCTAGCAGATCGGTTTTTAATAAATTTTCAAACTCAAAATCCTACTGCATTTGATAATTGGAATTTTTTACAACAACAGACAAACGATTGGATTAGAAGCCATCAGTTTGCTGCACAACAACGAGATATATTGATAATTCCAGTTGTGGTACATGTGGTTTGGAATACCGACAAGGAAAATATTTCTGACGAACAAATAATATCTCAATTTGAAGTATTAAACGAGGATTTTCGTTTGCAAAATGAAGATAGGGTTGATGTGCCATCTAAATTTCAATCGAGAATTGCTGATGTTGGAATAGAATTTTGTTTGGCAACAACAGATCCACTTGGTAAACCGACTAATGGGATTACACGTCGATTTACTTCTTTTGAAAATATTGCATTTAAGTTTGATGATGAAGGAAAAAGACGAGTTAAACATGAAAATTCGGGTGGAATTGATGCTTGGAATACACAACAATACTTGAATATTTGGGTTTGTGCTGGGGAGGATCAAATTGCAGGAGACGCTACTTTTCCAGGACAGGCAGATGTATCTGAAGATGGAGTGGTCATCAATCATTTCTATTTTGGCAAAACGGGAACAGCTTTAGAGAATGTTCCATTTGATAGAGGTCGGACGACCACCCACGAAATAGCACATTATTTAAATGTTCAGCATATTTGGGGAACATCTATGAATAATTGTGGAACAGACGATCAAGTAGCAGATACACCGACTCAAGCATCACCCTATTATGGTTGTCCCGATGCGCCCGTATCTAGTTGCGGTTCAGAAGATATGTTTATGAATTATATGAATTACGTAGCAGATGATTGTATGAATAGTTTTACGGAAGGTCAAAAATGGAGAATGTTAGCTACCTTGAATGGACCTCGGTCAACTTTACTCAATTCAACAGCGTGTGGAAATAATGCTGCTGGAATACAACCAATTGTTAATAATAGATATACTTTTTATCCAAACCCTGCATCTGATATATTGAATGTATATTTGCAATCTAATGATGGATTAGAATATATAGAATTGTGGTCGATGGATGGGACAGCCTTTCAGAAACGGTTCTCATTTTCGGAGGGAACGCTACATCAAATTGATTTAACTCCAGTTCCATCAGGTATTTATCTACTTCATGTTAGAAAAACAGGTGATAGCATTTATCAGAAAATAGTGATTCAAAAACATCGTTAAGTAGTTCGTCAGTAAAATTAGTACAAAACAAATCCATTAATCCGCCAAAAAATCATTCGTAACCCCGAGGACTCGGGGTCAATTACTTACTCTTTTTATGACGGCGGATTTTTTTGCACAAGTAATTTTGACTGACTACTTAAGTCAATCTATCAATTAATGTTATGAATAAATTATTACTTTTTATAATCATTTTGTTTCTACAAACTCATTTACTTGCTCAAAACACGAATAAACATGAAGGGGCAGTATTGATGTTTAATGTGCATTATGCGTTTCAACAACCTTCGGGCGATCTGAGTCAACGATTTGGTCGAAGTAATCAAATCGGTTTAGACATAGACTATTTAACCAAAAAGAATTTTATCCTTGGTGGTTCAGCAGCCTATCAATTCGGAACAGAAGTACGAGAAGATGTTATTAGCACCTTGCGAGATAATAACGGTACAATAGTCGGAAACGACCAAGGTATTGCATCGGTTGTTTTACGCCAGCGAGGTCTACGATTTGATGGGATTTTTGGAAAGATTATTCCATTACAAAAAGGACAACGCTCTGGCATTCGAATTTCAATTGGAGCAGGTTTCTATCAACATTGGGTTCGAGTACAAGACGATACAGAAACGGTTAATCAACTTAAAGGCGACTATAAAAAAGGTTATGATCGTTTATCCAATGGGTTCTCAACTTCTCAATTCGTTGGCTATCAAATATTAAGCGAAAGTCGTCGGATAAACGCATATATTGGTATTGAAGCCCTACAGGGGTATACCCAAAATAGACGAACATTTAACTATGATACGATGCTATCCGATACAGCCCGTAGAAATGATCGGCTGATTTCTTTAAAAATAGGCTGGACAATTATTCCAGTGTTTATGGATGATGAAATAGAAGAAATTTTTTATTAACTTTATATTTTTAAAATAAATATTTGTGCATTAATCATTTGTGAATAACTTTAATGATTTTACTGTATAACCTTATTATAAAATGCTATTATTTTTCTATTTGGATCGCTTCTTTTTTTAATCAAAAAGCCAAGCAATGGATAAATGGTAGAAAAAAAATATTTGAAAAACTAGAGTTGATTTTTGAAGATAAACCTGAAGTGATTTGGGTTCACTGTGCTTCTTTAGGAGAATTTGAACAGGGTCGTCCTGTCATAGAAGCCTTAAAACGAGCCAGTCGTCCTACAATTTTATTAACTTTTTTTTCCCCTTCTGGTTATGAAATACAAAAGAACTACAAATACGCAGATTATGTTTGCTATTTGCCGCTGGATACGGCAGCTAATGCTGAACGTTTTTTATCAATCATTCAACCCAAACAAATAATTTTCGTTAAATACGAATTTTGGTATCATTATTTAACTACTGCGCAAAAAAGAGGTATCCCAACCACTCTTATCTCTGCCTTATTTCGGCGCAATCAATTCTTTTTCCAATGGTATGCTCGCTTTTTTCTAAAAATTATTAAAAATTTCACACATATATTTGTTCAAGATGCCGATTCAAAACAAGTGTTACTACAAAATGGGATTCGAAATGCTATCGTTAGCGGAGATACACGAGTAGACCGAGTAATTCAAATTGCTGAAAATGCTGAACGTATCCGTAAAATTGAAACTTTTTTGATAGACGAAAATATCTTGGTAGCAGGATCAACTTGGGCAAGAGATGAAGCCATTCTATGTGAATTCATTCATCAGAAAAAACATCAGGAATGGCAATTTATTATCGCTCCACATGAGGTCGATGAAGCACATATCCAAGATATTGAAGCGCAGCTAAAAGGCTTGACCGTTCGTTTTTCAGATGCTAACAAACACAATGTTCATCATAAGAAAGTGATGATTATTGATAATATTGGAATGTTATCCCGAATTTATCAATATGCACATGTAGCATATATTGGAGGTGGATTTGGAAAAGGAATTCATAATATTTTAGAACCTTTGGTTTTTGGAATTCCAGTCGTATTTGGTCCTAATTATGATAGATTTATTGAAGCTAAAACACTCATTTATACACAAGGTGTTTTTTCAATTGATGGAACAGAGGCTTTTAATACAGTGATGAAATATTTAGAATCTGAGCAAAATTATAATAGTGCGCAGAAGGTGACAAAGCAATATATTAAGAAAAATCAAGGTGCAACAGATAAAATTATGAGATACATCTAAGTGCCTTTACTAAACTACTTGCCTAGCAGCGCAGGCAGGTTAGTATACTAATCCGCCCAACGTAAGTGGTCAGACAAAATTACTTGCCTGCCAGCCGCAGGCAGGTATAATAACGCCAACCTTCAAAAAAGTCATAAAATACTGACAGTCAGGAAGTTTTTATGAGTTTTTTGGAGGTTTTGAAGGCGGTTATTATACTAATTTTTCTGACCTACTACTTAGGTGGGTTTTAAAGGTAAGCTACTTTACATGAAGAAAAAACATTTATCCTCTGTTATTCACCAATTTAAAGGCAAGCAAATTATCGTTATTGGTGATGTAATGATTGATCGATATTTACATGGACATGTCAATCGAATTTCTCCCGAAGCACCTGTTCCGATTGTTCATTACCAAAAAGAAGAAAATCGTCTAGGTGGTGCTGCTAATGTTGCTCTCAATCTTCAAGCACTTGATGCTGTTCCTCATTTAATCAGTATTGTTGGTCAAGATGATAATGCATCTATTTTTAAATCGTTATTACCTCAATTCAACCTTTCTGAAATAGGCATATATCAATCTAACGATCGGCAGACCACGGTAAAAACACGTGTATTAGCAGGTAGTCAACAAATGATGCGAGTTGATAGAGAAGATATTAAGGATTTAAATGAAAAGGAATCCAATTTTATCATTCAACAGGTTCAAAAGACGATAGCTGAAAATAAAATTAACACCATCATTCTACAAGACTATAATAAAGGTGTTTTGACCGAACAGATTATTCGACAAGTCACTTTGATCGCTCAAGAAAATGATATTCCTATAGTTGTTGATCCAAAAAAAAAGCATTTCTTTTCCTATAAAAATTGTACACTTTTTAAACCAAATTTGAAGGAAGTAAGAGAAAGCATTCCCTTTGAAGTAAAGGTGAATCTAGATACGCTTAAAAAAGCATCTGACTATTTAAGAAGTCAACTTCACCATCAAATAACAATGATTACTTTGTCCGATAAAGGAATTTTTGTTGATAACGGAAAAGAGTATTGTATTGTACCAACTACGCCCAGAAATATAGCAGATGTTTGTGGTGCAGGTGATACGGTAGTTAGTGTGATTGCATTAGCATTGGCATTAAATTGTTCCATCGAAAAAATGGCCATTTTAGGTAATCTAGCGGGTGGTCAAGTTTGCGAAAGAGTAGGGGTCGTACCCGTAAATCAACGTCAATTATTGGTAGAATACTCTAAATATGTGGTTTAATCTTACTTAGAACTCTACTTCTTCTAAATAAATTTTCTAATTTGATAACATTATTTTTTAAATATGTTTATAATTAACGACTATTCATTATATTTGCTTTAGACTGTTTATTCGTGAATCTTTATTCAATTTCTGCATACTTAATGAATCCATTTATTCAACTCTTTGCGAATTGTTGTCGGTAGTTAATTACGGCTTCTAAGAAACTTTTCTCAAACTAAAACTTTATTACAGTATGGAAAACTTTACTTTTCATAAAAAAGGATTTTTGTTAATCTTTGGAATCTTACTTTCTGTATCTTTATTTGCTCAGCCAACTAATGATAAATGTTCTGGTGCAATAGAGTTGCCAATTGGACAAGATGAGGCATCCTGCGAGCAAATTTCTGGAGATACAAGAAATACGGAAGATGCTACCATTCAGACAGACGCTCCCTCTGTTTGTTCAGGTTCTTGGTATACTGATGATGTTTGGTTTAGTGTGAATACAGGAGACATAGTTCCTGAAAATGGTGTAACCATAAAATGTACTTTTACAGGAACGGATACGGATGTACCATCAGTCGGAATGGCTACCTATCGCTCTTGTGATGTTTCGGAATTGTCTTTACAATGTTTTTCTTCTGACGATCCTAACGCTAACTTCATAGTTATTGAAGGTCAATGTATGGAGCCCAATAGTACTTATTTAGTTCGAGTTTGGTCGGGTGGTGATCCTGTAGCCAATGCAGGGACGTTCAGAATTTGTGCATATGAAACTGAAACCCCAGAACCCAGTACTGATGTTGTTATTTGGAGTGATGACTTCAATAATGGATTAGGAGAATGGACAACACAAGGTTTTTCTGATCCTATGCACGAGTGGATTTGGGATGCCAATGGAACATTTCCTAATGCTTACGAAGGTGTGGTAAATATTAATTCTAATACCTCATCCTGTACAGGTGCAGTTGGTTTTCCTGCTGGATGGTATCAAACGGGTATGACTGGAAATCCAGATGACTTACCAGACGGACCTCCCTATCCAGATTTATTCAGTGAATTAGTCTCTCCATCAATTAATTGTAGCGGTGCTGTGGCGGCGGCAGTTAAGTTTAATACTGCTTTTAGAGGTTTGAATGGAAGCACAAACTCTGAGTTAGGTGCACAATTTAGTTATAGTATTGACGGTGGTAATACATGGTCTGCTTATCAAGATGCATCAGCAGATTTTGAACAAAATAATGGTGCGAATAATACTGAATTACGGTTTAGTATGCCTGGTGCGGGTGGACAAAGTGACGTTCGCCTACGTTTTACTTTTGAAGGAGATTTTTATTACTGGATCATTGATGATGTTCGGGTCATTGAACCTGAAGCTAATAATTTGAGAGTAAATCCATTCTATGCTGTTCCAAATAACGCAAAAATACCAAGTTCACAAGTAGAACCGATTTACTTCATGGCTGATATTGAAAATATAGGTAGTAAAATGCAGACCAATACGTCACTAAACATCTCCATTACAAATGATGATACAGGAGAAACAGTTTATACTGATGACCTTTTCTATGGGGATGTTGTTCCAGATTCTACGTATGAAAATCAACCTTTTGAAAATGCTTGGACTCCTGATCCAATCGTCGCTTCTTATACAGGGACGTATACTATTTCAGCAGATTCTACAGATTTTGATACTCGAAATAACACGCAGAGTTTTTCTTTTGAAATAACGGATACTGAATTTTCGAAGAATTTTGAAAATACGGGAAGTATACGTCCTGGAGATGGAAATTGGGATGATGGCGTCCCACGTTCATGGGCAATGGGGTGCTTTTATCATATTGAAACCAACAATTATGCATTAGGTTCTATATCTTTAGGAATTGCTAACCCCGAAGATTTGGCTGGTCAGAATGTTGAAGTTTGGTTATACGAGTGGAATGATACGAACGGAGACCAAGTTGCTCAAGATACGGAAAGAACTAGAAAAGCGTTTAATATTATTGCAATTGATGGAACCGAAGAAGCACCTTACTATTCAGAAATTCAATTGGTCGATTTTCAATCAGGCGATTTTACACCAGTTTTCTTAGAAGCAGGGAAAAACTATCTTGCTATGATGCAGTTTCTATCTCCAAATGCTGAAACAAACTTGTTTCTACAAGTGAGTGATGCTATTGATTATTCTGCTCAAGTATTTCTAAATTCCTCTGAGGATAATAATGGTTTAGGAGTTGGTGAACCAAGATTTTCATCTGTTTTAGGAATCCCACAAGATGGTTCCTTTGCTATCGGAATTGATTATACGATGACGACTTTTAATGGAGGATATACTGTTCCTCAAATACAAATGTCAATACAAGACATTACAAATACAAATGACCTTTTAACAAAAGAAGAATTTAATTTAGAAATTTTTCCTAATCCTGCTAATCATCAAATCACTTGTACATTTGATACAGACATTGAGCTTAAAGGAGGTTTTACTCAAATTGTTGATGTAAATGGAAAAGTCTTACAACGTACAGATATAGATAAAAATAGTAGTCTGGATAACAAATTAACATTTGATATTAGTAGATTTTCAAATGGAACATACTATTTGAGTATATTTACGGACAGAGGTGCAGTCATAGAACCTTTTGTTATTCAAAAATAGAGAATCTTATAATCATACAAACTCCATTTTATAATTATTAATTAAATGAGTTTGTATATTTTTTAATATTACAACTAATTATTTGGTATGAAAAAAAGTTTTACGCTTTCGTTTTTTGTAATGTTGTTTTTTGTGAACTTTAGTTTAGCACAAAATGCAGCGTTAGTTATTACTGAGCCCGCGGGTGTCGCTGGTTCTTATGAAGCGCAAGGAGCAGCTTTCGGGCCTTCTTCTTGTGATTTGAGTGCAATGGGTACTCTTTTAATTGGTGAGGATGGAACAGATCCAACCTCTGATGGTTGTGAAGAAATAGTGAATGATTTAACGGGACAAATTGCAATCATTGACCGAGGTGCTTGTAATTTCTCTATAAAGTGCTATAATGCACAGCAAGCTGGCGCTATTGGAGTCGTTATTTGTAATAACGTAGATGATCCAATTATTACAATGGCTGCTGGTGATTTTTCTGATGAAGTGGTCATTCCTTGTGTAATGGTGGCTCGCCAAGACTGTGAAGTATTCCGTGCAGAAGCTGGAATTACTGGACGCATCGAAGCCGTTAGTGCAGTAGATAATTCAGATGATAATATTATCTGGGGTGCAAATGGTGAAGGAGCATTTACGGATGGTATTGGCGATTGGGTAGTTAACAATATTACTTGTGGTAATGGTGCTACCGATGTTGACATGTGGTTATGGACGGCTGACGGTGCTGTTGATGGATCATGTGGTGGTGGACAGATCACTTCTCCTTCTAACTGTGGTGGTGCAATGGGCTTTTCATCAGATGGTTTAGACAACCTTGATGGAGCAGATTGCGGTACTGGTGGTGGAGAGTGTGGTGCTCCTCAAATTGGTGAATTGATTTCACCTGTAATTGATTTAACCAATGCTACTGTACCAGGTGTATCATTAAAATGGTGGCAAAATTCTCGTCAGTTTAACAGTACTTATATTGTTTCTTTTACAACGGATGGTGGAGAATCATGGAATGATATTACTGTAAATGGTGAATATGTTACAAATGATCCTGCTACAAATGAGTTACGTCGAGTATTCTTGCCTGGTGCAGTTGGTAACGAAATTCAAGTAAAATTCCGTTATGAAGCAAACTATTACTACTGGATTGTTGATGATGTACAGATAGTAGAGACTGAGGCAAACAACTTACAAGTTGATCCTTTCTATGCGATTCCCAATAATGCTATCGTCCCTGCTAGTCAAGTAGAGCCTGTTTACTTCTTAGCTGATGTACGAAATATTGGTTCTCAAGATCAGCTAGATGTAAACTTGAACATGACGGTGAGAGATGCATCTGGAACCGAAGTATATACAGAAGATTTATCTTATGGTGTTATAGAAGCTGGAACAGATGACCAAAACGTGCCTTTCAATGGCTCATGGACTCCTCCTGCTACACCAGGTGTATACACAGGAACTTATACTATTTCTGCTGTAGAAGATGATTTTGATGATTCTAATAATACTCAATCGTTCTCTTTGATTGTTTCTGATACCATTTTCTCTAAAGATAATGGTTCTACACGTTTCTTATCTCCAGCTGCGACCAACTGGGATGAAGGTGCTCCTAAATCTTGGGGTATGGGTAACGTATATTATGTGCCTAATGATGGTGTTTTAAGTACTGTAACTGTTGGTGTTGGTAATAGAAATGCAGGTCTAGTTGGTCAAGGTATCCAAATTTGGTTATACAATTGGGTTGATGCTAATGAAGATGAAACTGTTCAAGAGGATGAGCGTGTACGTGTTGCATTTACACAATTTATCTTCGATGGTAGTGGTACAGGTACTCCAACAGATATCGAATACACTGTTCCTCTAATTGATTTTAATACAAGTGAATTAGGACCTATTGATTTAGTGGGTGGATCTAATTATATCCTTTTCATGGAATATACAGACACCGATCCTGCTCCAGATGATGATATCGATTTTGAAATCGTTGCAAGTGATGAGTTTGATTATGCAGCTCAGATATTTATGAATTCTCCAGAAGGTGAGGATCAAGAAGGTAATCAGACAGGTCTTGGTGTAGGATCACCACGTTATGCACCAGTGTTAGGTTTGCCTGAAGATGGAAGTTTTGCTTCAGGAGTTGAATATGGTACAGTTGGTTTTGGACGTGAAATTGTTCCTATTGCTCGTATGAATATTGTTGATCCTAATGATGTTAGTGTACAAATATTAGCAGAAGACAATTTTGTAAATGTTTTCCCTAATCCAACAAGCGACCGTGTTACTGTTGAATTAGATTTTGTGAATCATACTTCAAATATGACTATTGCGGTTTACAACACTAGAGGTCAGGAGATGCTTGTTCAAAATTACAGCAACATTCAAAGAGAAACCCTTTCTTTAAATGTTTCTAATTTTGCTAATGGTACTTACTATATGAATATCATTACAGATAATGGTGTTCGTACTAAGAAAATTATTGTTCAGAAATAATATTTATTGATATTAACGATATCATAATCTCGTAAAGTGGTTTAGAAATAAAATTTTTCTAAACCACTTTTTTTCTCAATAGTGTCAATCTGTAGTCAGTTTGTTTTTAAATATAATTGTTTTTGCACATGTTGAGACAAATCAGTAATCAACTTTTTTGTATTATTGAATTAGTATTATTTTTACAATCTTTTTATTAAACTCTACTTTTAGAGTAGAATTGCATTATAAACTAAATATAAAATATGGATTTTAGAAGTACACTTAAACAAGGATTACTATCCTTTCTAGCAGTTGGTTTTTTATTTGCTGCACAAACAATAACTGCTCAAACCTTCTGGGCAGAAGATTTTTCTAATGGTATTCCAGCAGGATGGTCAAATACAGATATTACTAGTAACGCTGGTGAAGAGGTAACATTTGCTTGGGCTGATGATCCCACTGCAGTTAATGTGGCAGCTTTGGGTAATGCACAAATTGAAAATTTTGCTTCGTCTACTGTAAATAATGGCTATGCTTGGGCGAACTCTGATAGAGGGTTGACTGCTGCGCCTAGTGCGAATCATACTGCACAGTTTACAACGACAGCAATTGATTGTTCTGGACAAGATGTTGTGTTTTTTAGATCAGAATCCCTTATTGGTGTATTTGATTTAGACGCAGTAACTAATGCAGTTTTAAGAGTGAGTACAACTGGTGATGAATGGGACACTTATACCATGTTTCCTGGCTTGACTACTGCTACTCGTTTTTCAGCAAATCCTGCAATTTCAACCATAGATATTTCTGAGACGGCCGCAAATGCTTCTACTGTATTCTTACAGTTTCAGTGGCAAGGAGGTTGGGAATATTTCTGGGCTATAGATGATATAACGCTTTCGAGTGAAAATCCTGCGCCTCCAGTCGATTTACAGGTAAACAGCCCACTGGGTGAGTTTTATGCTATTGCACCAAACGCGGTAACTCCAATTAGTCAAGTTGAACCATTTGGATTTTTGTTAGATGTTGCTAATATTGGATCAGAAGATCAAACAAACGTAAATGTTAATCTTTCCATTTTTAATGCGGCAAATGCAGCTACGGCAATCTATTCAGAAGATTTGAGTTATGGTAATGTTGCTGCTGGTGAAATTGTTCAAAATCAATTATTTCAAGGGACATTTGTACCAACAGAACCAGGTAGTTACATAGGTCGTTATACGATTACTTCTGATGCTTTTGCGGATGAAGCTGATCCATCTAATAATGTACAAGAGTTTACTTTTGAAGTATCAGATGCACTATTTGCTAAAGAAACAGGTGCTACTCGTGCTATTGCACCGGCAGCTTCAAATTGGCAAGACGGTGAGGCACATTCATGGGCTTATGGTAACTGTTTTTATGTTCCAAATGGAGAAGGCTTTGAAGCAACTACTATTGATTTTTCTATTGCCAATGCAGAAGACATTCCTAACCAACAAGTAACTCTTTGGCTTTACAAATGGGAAGATTTAAATGGAGATGCTCAATCTCAGGATGATGAGCGGACGAGAGTTGCTGTAAATAGTTATTCCATTGTAGGTACCGAAACAGTTGACCAACTGATTAGTGTTGATTTATTTAATTTTATTGATAGTGAATTACCTATTACACTTGAAGATGATGCTTACTACATAGCAATGGTTGAATTTACTTCGCCAGATGATATGACAGATTTATTTTTGGGTGGAAGTGAAGCCTTCGATTATTCTGCAATGCGATTATTGACGGATTCTATCCAGTCTCCTCGTTATGCAAGTTTTTTAGGAATTGGTACAGAAACGGAATATAGTCCTGTTGGATTTGGTGCAGATATCGTTCCTGTTGTTCGATTAGCTATAGATGAAGATACATCAATTGAAGAACTATCTTCTAATAATTTAATTGAGGTTTATCCTAATCCAGTTCAAGATCAATTTACATTAAATGTTGAATTTGAGAAAATGGCAGAAAACTTGAACATCCGAATTATGGATGCTAGAGGTCGTTTGATGGTTAATCAGGATTATTCCAATTTCCAAAGTCAACAGCTCAATTACAATGTTTCAAAATGGGCAAATGGTACTTATTTTGTTCATTTAATCACAGAAGAAGGGATGAAGACTCAACGAGTAATTGTGCAGCAATAAAATAGAATTAGTTTTCTATTAATTTTAAAAGAGAAGCCGTTGGAAAATTTATTTTCCAACGGCTTCTCTTTTTTATATGTCTAGTTCCTATAAACAAAGTGGTCGGACAAAATTACCTGTATAATAAAACCGTCCTTCAAAAATTGACTAAGAAACTGAATACTCGGAAGTTACCTGACTGTCGCAGGCAGGCGAAGGCAGGCG
>JAHDFQ010000103.1 GCA_020628085.1 Saprospiraceae bacterium | reverse complement strand
GGAGGTTCAGTTAAATTTTCAATTTGAACATTTATCCACATACTCGTTTTATTTAGACACAATTAATTACAACCTACCATGGCAAAGAAGATGATCATTGATTCAACACTTCAAACTAAAGCTTTACGAATAGATAAGCAACTATGTCAAGCATATGGTGCGCCTTTCCGATATTTTGGTAGTAAAGATGCTTTGAGTCAAATGGTTTCTTCTATTTTATCGCATAGAACAAAAAATGCTACCACTAAAAAAGCGTATACTAAGCTAAAAGAGACATTTCCAACTTGGGAGGCAGTACGAGATGCACCTGTCAATGAAATTCAGCAATGCATTACTTTGTCTACTTATTCGGAAGTTAAGGCACAGCGTATCAAAGATGCTTTACGGATCATTTCCGACGCTAATTTTGGACGACTTTCTTTAGACTTTTTGAAAGAAATGAGTGTTTCTGATGCTAGAGCATGGGTGGAAAAAATACCTGGTGTTGGTGTAAAAACTAGCGCTGCTATTCTAAATTTCAGTAATTTAAGAATGCCTGCTTTGGTAGTCGATACTCACCATCATAGAGTTGCTCAACGTCTCGGCATCATCCCTCCTAAATGTTCGCTAGATAAAGGAGCTGCTTTGTTAGAAGCTTATTTACCGAGTGATTGGGACAGTCAGCGAGTGTACGATTCACATCAAGCATATATGCGGCATGGTCAAAAAGCATGTCATCATTATCATCCTGATTGTAAAAATTGTATTATTTCAGATCAATGCGATTTTTTTAATAACAATCATTAAAAATAACATCGTTTACCTGATTAAAAAAGGTGGATAACATTTGCATGTCTCCACCTTTATTTGATTCAATTGGTATATATAGGGCTTTTATCTTAGTTGATTCTTAAGCAGCCTTCATTAATTTTTCGCCGTATTTTTCAGTAATAGATACTTGTAATTTTTTACGAGCAAAGAAAATACGACTTTTGATTGTACCGATTGGAACGCCTAATTCATCCGAAATTTCTTTGTATTGAAAACCCTCATAATGCATCATAAAAGGTATTTTTTGCTCGTCAGGTAATTCATTGATAATAGAAGTCAATTCCTTAGATAAAATAGCGCCATAAGGCTCTTCGTTGGTCGCCTTATCTTCTGCAAAATAACGTACCGTTTCTAAAGGTACTTCTACGTTATTTCTAGTTTTTCTTTTTCGATAATGATTGATATAAGCGTTACGCATGATGGTGGTCATCCAAGCTTTGAAGTTTGTACCATCTTTGAAACGATCTTTATTTTTGAATGCTTTATAAATGGTTTCTTGCATCAAATCTTTAACATTATTGTTATTGTTGGTTAAGCGATAAGCGAATCCAGTTAGAAGACCTTCGATTGATTTTAGGTTATTATTAAATTCAGCATTAGTCATAATCTTTATAATTTTGGGGTTCAATAATTATTCGATTGCTCGAATTGAATCAGATTTAAAAAGTATTTGATAAATTAAGCTAAGAAAGGAACTTAGGCTCTGCTATTGCTATCGTATTTTCTAAAAATAGCTTTTCCTTTACTACTTGCTAACTGAAATTGAATTGTTTTTTGCGTAAGTTGTTTATAAGTAAAATGCTTTTTTGATTGATTGAATCGTTTTTCAATAGAGACTTCTTTAGAAGAAATTGATCGTTTGATTTTGATTGAATTTGTCATAATTAAAAAAGGTTTTTATCTTAAAATATGAACGCTATATTTTTAATGATAATAAAATCGTGCCAATTTTGTAAACAACTAGTAATCAGTGATATGTGAAATATATTAATTGTTTTATTGATGATATAAGAGTGTTATTGATTAAATAAAATCAATTTTTTCATTGATTTTTTATTTCTAAATTATTTTCATTATTTCTTAGAAAAAAAATGATAAGGGTAACCATTAACGGAATATATGAAATTATATAGAATGTTGAATTGTTATAAGATTTGAAACAGGGTAGAATGATATAACAGAATGGCTACTGAAATAAGCAAAAAAAATATGAATCAGATTTTTTTGTTGATCTACTCATTTTGTCATTTCCTTTTATTAGATTACACTTATATTTTAGGTTTGAAAAATAAATTTATATGAATGCTGTAAAAGCTAAAGCACCTACTATGAATCATCGAAATTTCGATTTCGATCAATTGGTACGAGATTTTAAGCAGCAATTGCACATGTCCATCAATAGTACTTGGGCACATGATACTAGCTCAAAGCATTGTAAAGAACTAACACAGCAGGTTGATCTTTTAGTAAAGCGTATCATTCCTATCGGTCAATACGCTGAAAGTATGCTTCATAGCGACGATGAAACCCGAATTCTAGATTTTCATATATTATATGATTGGTCAGATATGGCCAAACAGTTCATTCTACTTTGGCGAAATATTTTGCTTGAGGCTTCGAAGGCACATATTCAACTTAAAGCTGAGGTTATAGAAAATACTGTTTTTGAGGCACTACAAAAAAAATCTTTAGAAGTCATTCAGTCGGCTGCCAACGATTTAGAAACATCACTTTTGATAGACAGACCTAATGTGTCTCAGAAACAAATTGAAATATGGAAACTCCAAAATAGCCCCTGGGAAGTATATGAAAAACAACTTCAAACGGTTGTCGGGCAGTGTAATGATATTTTGTTACAGTTGCAGGAGTTATCTAAAGTTGCCGATCAATATGAACATATTGATACACTTTTTAATACAACATTTGATAGTATTCAAAAAAACATAGAAGATCTAAAATCAGCGATTAAAGAGGTTTGTGTGAATGCCTTGACACCAGAAAATTATGAAGGATCGGCCGTTATCGCTCAGCTAAAAGGTATCAAATTAGCTAATATAGAAATTCCTACCTTATCTGATTTTGTTGCTCAAACTGAACAATGTATTAGTTTATTACCTGTAGAGCTCAACGTGGCAATTGATACGGATCGGGGAAAGATTTTGTATAAAGAACTCAATCTGCAAAAGGTTACTCGAAGTTGGATAGATACAGAACTGATGTCAAGTATGAACGATTGTTATACGATACATTCTAATATGCGCAATCAGTTTGAATTGGCAAAACTCAATATTCGGAATAGTGTTGAAGTAGAGAAACAAGAAAGTGAATCAGCGGAGGAAAAAATTAGAGCCTTGTTAGATAATCTTATCAAGTTGCTAACAAAGGCAAATGAAAAGACAGAAAATCTGCAAAAATATATTGAAGCGCTGTTGGAGCAGTTACATATCGAGCATATTTACAAGGATGATTTTTTAAGTCTTTCGCTTGGTGCAACCCTTCAACAATATCAAAGCTATCAACTCAAAGGGTGGAACAGAATTCAAAATTGGATTCAACAACAAGGTCTTTTTGTCCAAAACATTAGAAAATCCGTTTCCAAAGAGGAGCGTCTCAGTATTTCTGAAAAAATTGTTCGGGTTGTACGACAGCGAACGCCTTCTCCTGAAAATACCCATTATACAAATATGTTCCTAACACAAGGATATATTGGTGATTCTTTTCATGTGGGCAGAGTAGAGGAGTTGTTGCAAGCAAAATTGACGGTTGAAAACTGGCATTTGGGTTTCAGAGGTAGCATTCTAATTACAGGTAAGCGACTGTCTGGAAAAACAGCAATGGGTACGTTGATTAGGAAACGGTTTTTTGCTCAAACTACCATTATTCTAAAACCAAATTCTAAAATTGAAGTAGATGGGCGATTTTTTGATGTAACCTTTCAATTAAAAGACGCACTCAACTTTATTGTTAAATATAGTTTACAAACACGATTTTTGATTTGGATAGACGATTTGAGTATGTGGCAAGACGACAAAACAACGCTTGGTGCAAATGTTCGATCCTTATTGCAAATTATTGACCAATTTTCCAATCGATTGTTCTTTATGGTTTCGATGAGTAATACTTTGAGGGATCGACTACATCAAGTGTTTCAATTGAATAATGTTTTTCAGACCTATATCAATACCGACCAAATGAATATTGCGCTCATTAAAGAGGCACTTTGGGTTCGACACAATGCAACTCAAATGACGCTCATTGATGAAAAGGGTGTGACCTATAGCAATACGCAATTGGATAAATTGATTCAAAAGATAGGAAAAGCCACTAATGGAAATATTGGAGAAGCACTTCAATATTGGGCGTTTACCATTCAAAAAGTTAATGAAGAATACGTCCGTCCGTCTGTAGAAACCTATCACACATTACCCAATTTTGTTAATACAGATTTGGCTTTATTACTCCGAACCATTTTGTTGGATCGACAAACCAATGAGTATATTTTGAATAAAAAATTTGGGTCAGTTTTTAAAATAGAATATAAACCATTGCTGTTACGACTATTCAATTTAGGTGTTTTGCATCGATATACAAATGGTTTTTTTGGAATCAACCCATTTATTGTCAATGACATCGGAGAAATCTTAGCCCGATCAATTGATATGACTTTTAAAGAAAAAAAATCTGTTTAATAGAAATATACAAATGATGATGACATCAATCAACGAGACATATACTTGGGGTAATTGGTTGGGTACTTTTGTGCTTATTGCCTTGCTCTATATTACAATTCGAGTCGCAATACAATTAGTGCAACAATATGTGTCTAGTTCAACAACCAAACGAAATAGTCTAAAGGTTTTAAAGGCTGTTTACACTGTATACGAACCACTAGCGATCTGTATATTATTGGTTTCGTTTGTGCTTATCAATCCCATCGTACACGGATTATTGCTTCTCGCTCTATTTATTATTTTTTATACAGTTTTAAGGAAATATTTATTTGGACGATTATTAATGTTTACTAGCAATTTAAGGGAGGGTCAACATATAAGAGTTCGATCAAACGAAGGCAGTATTCAACAGTTAAATAAGTTAGGATTATTGTTAAAAACCAATCAAGGAAATCAACGAATTTATTACGACACAATAATGACTAAAGGCTACACATTGCTTCGTGGCAAAGAAGTGCGTCAGATTTATGAATTACAGATTGCGCCACTCAAAGAAGATCAAAACATCACACAATATCAGATAGAAGATAAATTATTAACTTGTACTTTTTTAGATTGGAACAATCAACCAAATATTGAATCAATTGGCGATAACAAATTTAAAATCTGGGTACAAACATTGGAAGAAAGACATTTCAACTATTTGGTGACCTTATTATCTGAAGATTATCAATGTAAGGCAATAGCATAAATATTGATAAAAATAAAAAATAAAAATATCATTTATGGAAATTTTAAGTTCATATAACCTGATTATAGAATGTAGTGTCATTTTGATTCTATCCTTCTTTTTTGGAGAGGTTTCTAAGCGAACTAATGTTCCTTCTGTTTTGATGCTCATTATTTTGGGAATTATCCTTAAAATAGGATTGGATGCTGCTCAAATTGCTAGTCCAGATTTCTTTCCAATCCTTGAAGTTTTAGGAATTGTCGGATTAATTATGATTGTATTGGAAGCCGCTTTGGAACTAGAACTCAAACCTGAAAAATACCTGCCTATTGCCAAAGCCTTTGGAATTGCACTGGTGGGGTTAATCGCTTCTATTTGGGTAGCTGCACTCATTTTACATCAATTTATTGATGGGATGACTATGCAAAAAGCTTGGCTATACGCCACTCCTTTATCTATTTTATCGAGTGCGATTATCATACCAAGTGTAAGCACCTTGCGAGCAGATAAAAAAGAATTTCACATCTACGAAAGTACTTTTTCTGATATTTTGGGGATTATGGTATTTTATTTTTTATCGGGTCAATTGGAGGCAGATTCAGGTGCGCATGGTGCGGGAATTGTAGGATTTCTGGGTAATGTGGTACTAACCATTATCATCTCTTTGATAGCAAGCTACGTGATCGTCCTGATCTTTCAAAACATTAAAAGCAATGTAAAGTTGTTTTTACTTATTGCAGTACTTCTACTATTATATGCACTGGGTAAAAAAATGCACCTTTCTTCATTGATAATCATTCTCGTATTTGGTTTGTTGATAGCAAACATGCGCTTGTTTTTTAGAGGAAAACTCAAAAAATGGTTAGATTATAAAAAGGCCAGACACATTTATGAAGGATTACATGTGGTAACTATGGAAACCGCTTTTGTCGTTCGAACTTTCTTCTTCGTGGTGTTCGGATTGACGATTTCACTAGCGTCTTTAGCAAGTATAAATGTAGCTGTGGTTAGTGTGTTGATTATTATTTCTATCTATTTGATTCGATATATTATACTAAGAATTTCGATAGGAAAAGATATTTTACCACAGCTATTTGTCGCACCACGTGGGTTGATTACCGTTTTATTGTTTTACGCTATTCCAGTAGAAGCTCAGGTAATAGGTTTTGAACCAGGTATACTGTTATTCATTATTATTGGAACGAGTTTGATTATGACTTTTGCTATGATTAAAGATAAACAACGTACGGGTCGAGCCATTCAAAAAGCAAATGATAACCCCGTCGGTTATGAGGCTTGGGAAGCACCAAGTTTAGAAGAAATATCTGCTAAGAAGTAGATGTTTAAACCCACGTTTTACAAATGTAGTAAGACGTGGGTTTTTTAATTATATCAGACTGATTGTAGATTGTAGTTTGCCACATTTGCAAAAAAAATGTTTTGCAAACAGCAATATCTCACCTTATTTTTTTCTGCTCTCCTTTATTTTATAAACCCTATTTTTATATTTTACTACTTCATTTTTTTGATTTTATTTAATCATAAATGATTAAATAAAATCTTTAAAAACAATGTTTATTATTATAAATAATTGATAATCAATTATTTATAAACTTGGCATGGTTTTGTTATGGTATTAAGTATACATTTTAAATTTTTTAGCTATTCAAAACCCTTATTATTATGAAAAACCTATTTGTTAATCCACAAAGTAAAACAAAGTTTAACACATCAGTAGAAAGAAGTTTTACAAACGTGAAGAAAAAAAACAACGTAAACTATCATTCTAAAAAAGCTATGACATTCCAACTATTATGTAACAGTTCATCGAACCATCATTGCACAACTTTTAATAGTAATAATCGGGCATAGCCAACCTAACTGTATAGCTTAATTTAAAACGCACTACTCCTATAGATCAAGTACTAATCTACTTGAACGATTTGAAAAACCTTGAAAAATAATATATTATGACCAACGCTGAATTTAATACCAACCTAAAATCAATTGAAAGCCTTTTAACAGGATTTGCATATCGTCTAACCAAAAATAATGAAAACGTTAAGGATTTGATGCAAGAAACCATTTATAAAGCATTTAGAAATAAAGACCGTTTTAAGGATGGAACGAACTTCAAAGCTTGGATGACCACCATCATGCGTAACGCCTATATTAATCATTACCGTAAAAGAAAAACTAGAAATAAGGTTGAAGTACCTTTAGAAACGGTACGCTATTTTGCAGAAGATAAAGCAACCAACGAAGAGCCTTATGGTGCGATGCTTTCACAAGAATTAACAACGATCATCAATGAATTACCTGACGAGCAAAAAAAACCGTTTTTATTACATTATGAAGGTTTTCAGTATAAAGAAATATCAGATGAATTAGGCGTTCCAATCGGTACAATCAAAAGTCGTATTTTCTTTGCTCGTAAGAAATTACAAGCATCTATACAGAATAAATACGGTGAACGTTTAACAAAAGCTGCGTAACAGCCATTCTCAAAATATACCCCTAAACCGAAATAAACATTTTGACGGATAGTGTTTTATATATAAAATGCTATCCGTCATTTTTTGTTAAGTACCTTCCTAATTAATCGAAGCGAACGACTTAAATCACAACAGATATATCAGACGAATATCAACACTATGATAACAAAGATCAAAAATAAATTTTTTAGCCTATACAATGCGGTAACTTCTAGTATCGGTTTCTTACCAAGTGTTATTGCACTTTCTTTTTTAATCTTTTCTTTTCTATTAGTCTATTTTGAATCTATTGGTTTAAGTCAATATTTACGTTCTAATACTTCTCTTTGGCTTATTTCGGATGCTGACACTTCACGAACCGTTTTATCGACACTAATTGGCGGAATTATATCGCTAATGGTATTTAGCTTTTCGATGGTAATGGTGCTATTGAATCAAGCGAGTTCTAACTTTTCTCCACGACTTTTGCCTGGACTAATTACTAATAAACGTAATCAGATCGTACTAGGATTTTATATTGGAACGATCATTTTTAATATCATTGTTTTATTGATTGTTTTACCAACAAACGACGATCAAAGTTTAAAGGGTTTTAGTGTGTTGATTGGTATTTTATTAGGAATTTGTTGTTTGGGTATGTTTATTTCATTTATCCATGGGATCAGTATAAATATTCAAATTGATAACATTTTAAATGGTGTATATACTGAAACAAAGAGGCGATTAAATACACTATTGAAAAGGGAACGTAATAATAATTTTAACTCAAAAAATAGTGAAAATTGGCAATCTGTTCATTGTCATAAGGCAGGATATTTTAATAAAATTAATATTGATGGATTGAAAGAACAAATGGATGTTTTGGAAACCAATTTAAAGGTCATACCAACCTTAGGAAAGTATATTCTTCCCAAAGAAGAAGTCTTTTTATCGAGTAAAGAACTGGACGAAGAAGCTCAAAAAACGTTACTTGATTTCTTACTATTCGACGGAAAAACAGATCCATCCAACGATTATGTGCAAGGCATCAATCAAATTTCGGAAGTAGGTGTTCGAGCGATGTCGCCAGGTGTGAACGACCCAGGAACGGCACTAATCACTATTGATTATTTGACGGAATTACTAGCTATGCGGATGGAACTAGATGATGCCGAATTTTACCCCTCTGAAAGTGAAAATTATTTATTAGAATTGGAAACGGTAAACTTTAAGGAAATTCTATATTCCACATTAGTAGCTTATCGTCAATATTGTAAACACGATGTTTTATTAATGGAAAAATTGCTCCAATTACTACAATATCTAAATCAACAACCCGTTTGCACGGGTGAGTATGAAAAAGTCGTTCAAGAGCAAAAAGAGTTGATGAAAATGGATATTGAAGATCATATTACGAATGAAAAAGACAGAAAATATTTATATCAATATTTATAAATTTCGTCCTTTACTATACTGCTTTAGCATAGCTGTAAAACTCTAAGCATTCTTTCACTTTATTGTACATTTCATCTATCTTCTTGGTATCGAACATTCCATATTTACTTAGTGGAAAAATAAATGTCCCATCCGTATATCTAAACTTATGCTGATTCGCAGCATACAAAAGTAAGGCATTAGAATGATGTGTGACCTTAAAAATAGAGTTGAGGTGCTTTTGCTTCATTTTTGGTGGAGGACACACATAACTACCAACAATAGGTTTGTCTTTTTCTAAGAATGGATGCACTGGAAAATTATCCATAATTCCACCGTCAGCATGTAGATGTTCACCAATCTGAACAGGACAAAAAACGGCTGGAACAGCACAAGACGCTAGTAAAGGACGCACCAATTCTCCTGAACTAAAATATTTAACCTTGCCTTCTTGAAGGTTAGTTGTGGCTACATAAATAGGAATATTCAGATCTTCAAACCTCGGTTTTACATACTGTTCTACAATAGAAGCATATTTTTCGGTGTCAAAAATACCTGCTTTGATAGGCGTCAGCCAAGAGTATTTGAATAGGGGGGTGGTTTTGTAAAAATTAAGCACTTCATCGACGCTCATTCCAGAGGCATACATCGCAGCGACCATCGAACCAGCACTACTTCCCGAAACGGAGGCGATTTGAAACCCTCGGATTTCTAAATATTCTAAAAACGCTATATGCCCGACCGATTTGATACCACCCCCGCTTAAAACGACATGAATGGGTTCATCGGGATTAAGACGTTCTAGTTTGGCGAGCTCTTTTTCAATGAGTTTTTTCTGTACTGCTTTCATTGTTTTTTGGTTTTGGAGTCTGTATCGTTTTAAATAAAATACTTGTGGATTAGAATGGATAACCAATAGCTAAATTCCAGATGAGATTTTCTTGACGCCAATCTTTTGATCCGACATTGATCTCGTCTATTGTCCATTGAAATCCTTCGTTTAAAATGGGTTTTCGTATGGGAAATGCTGCATCTAAACGGAGTACAAAAAATTCAAGGTCAAGCCGCAAACCTACACCCGTACCCACACCTAATTCTTGAATGAATGTATTAGGATCAAACTGTCCTACATTGGTTTCTGAATCATTGAACAGCCAGACATTACCAATGTCAGTAAATACAGCACCTTTCAAATAACTAAAGACAGGAAAACGATATTCCAACTGAAATTCTAGTTTAAGATCACCCGTCTGATCAAAAAACGGAACATCACTATCTGTTGTATTGGCATCTGGCAAAAAAGTTCCTGGTCCTAATCCCCTAAGCGGAAAGGCTCGTAAACTATTCGCACCACCCACGAAAAACTGTTCCACATAGGGCAAAATGTCGCTATTGCCATAAGCAAATCCTGCGCCTAACACCAATCTACTGATCAAACTTTTTCGTTTAAAATTCCAATATCGCCGTAAGTCGGTTTGTACTTTTATAAACTGAGCTACTGGCGTATTCCAAAGACTATATGGTTGATCGTCTTGTTCGTTTATAACGCTCAATAAACCTGTTAAGGCATTCCCCATAACATCTAGTTCTCCTCTAAAAAACCAATATTGTCGCTGCGTTTGTTTTTGATTGGTATATACATAATTATACTCTAAACCATTGATTAATACATTTTGAAAACTAGCATTTAATCTTGGATTTAGCGTCAATAAGCTATCAAAAGCAGCCGTCGTTCTAGTCAAAGCCACCCGACGAACAGTAAATGGAAAAACTTGATGTTGTTTTTCAGCATTTTCCTTCCACTCATATCCAAATTTGATGTTTTCAGTATTGATATTAAAAAAAGAAGTTCGCCATTCATAATCAATTCCTACTTGAAGTCGAGTTCGAGGAATATAAAAACCTTGATGTTGATATTTAAAAGGTAAAACGAAGTAAGGAAAACTGATACTTCCTTCTAAGCTTATATCAGCAGTATTGACAATTCCTGCGTTGTTAATCAGCTGATTTTCAATACCACCCGATAGGCGGATTTCAAATAATTCACCTCCTCTAAATAGATTTTTATGTTTATATCCAATACTACCTTCCGTTCCCAGATAAGAACCTGTTCGGTTATTGACCTCAACTTGAAGGGAGAATTGCTCCGCTTTGCCTGGTGTCAGATACAGGTAGCGATCTAAAGAAGCGGGCGTAGTAGTGGTGTCCGTAACATATTCAGAATTGGCAAATTTGAAAATACCCAAATCTAATAAATGACTAACGGTAGCATCTTGTTTTCGTTTATTATAGGTTTCACCCTTGTCCTGCAAGATCAATCGATCAAACGTTTTGGGTTTAAGAATTTCATAATTTTGAATAACCGAAATATCAGGTTCAACACGTAGGGTATCATCAAAAATACGATCACCATCATCCGTGATATTATAGTTCGGAAAGACGTAGGTATCACCTATTTCATACAATTTAGCACCATTTTCAGGCTCCTTATATTTCATCAAAATATTCATCCGCAACGTTCCAGGGATGGTATCTGCGAAGTAATATAAATAATCCTCTCGAAAGTTGGGAAATCCGTTTCGTTGAGCTAAGTCTTGGATTCGTAACCGCTCATTATCTAAATTTATTTTTTGATATGGGGTGTTTGGTTTTAAAAATGAACGGTTCGTTGTACTTTTAATCAATCGTCCAATCGTATTATTGGTAGCAGGGAAACCTACACTGTCAATCTGATACTGCCCTCTGGAAGTTAAGGTATATGTTGCTTTTACTCTTTTTTTAGATAGGGTAGTATCAATTTCTATTTCATTATCAAAATAGCCGTTATCTCTCAGGTATTTACGCATCTGAAGTCGATTTCGCTGTATACCCGTATCGCTGTATAAAGCAGGTTCTTCACCTAATTTGTACTTCAACCAATGTTTAAATCCCTTTTCTTTTTTTGTATTGATTTGATAGTATATCCAAAGACGTGTATTGAATAAAAAACCTGTATTAGGTGTTGGCTGTGCAATATCCTCTAAATCGTTACGAAGTGTTTTTTTATCTGTAATTTTTTCTGGTGAGGCGTATTTAATTTTCGTTTCAGCATACAGCAACTCGTCTTCTGCAAGGTACTTGGTCACATTACAAGCACTTGTGAAGAGGAGCGATAGGATGAGTATTCCAAATACGATATATTTGTTATTCAAATTCAAAGTTTATTGATTTTCTTTAGAAGATTAGATGGGTTATCACATCTTAATCATTGGTTTGCGTAGTCGTAGAATCTACAGGTTCTACATTAGTATTTTTGTTGTAGCGTTTTTGACGTCTATCGAATTCCTTTTGATAAGATAATCCAACCCCATTTTTAACAGCATTAGATTGATCTAAAACATCAAAATCTGATTTTCGGAAAACCTGTAAGACATAGTTTCCGCTTTCGGTTAGTTCATATTCTAGTTGAAATTCTCCTGCAATCGTCGAAAAACTGCTTCCTGCACCTACGGTATTCACATCTACATTTCCACCTGCTCGAATACTAAACCGATCATTAAAAATTTGTTTTTCTACATCAACACCTAGTTCCGTTACTGTTCCTCCAGCTCCATCACTGATATATTGATTTTTATAAGAATTTACATCAAACGTAATGTCTACTCCTTTGATTAAATCATCTGCAAATTTATTCAGTTGATTCGTAAATAGCTTACTGACACTTGATAAAACTATATCTTGACTAGCATCACTAACACTGGCACTTTGTTGTTGTGAACTAATAAAACTACCTAATAATAAAAGCCCAAAAACCTGTTTGTTCATTTCATTACTATCATTCCTTAAATTTGCTAGTTTACGTGCTGTTGCACTGTTGACAGTAGAGTTTCCAGAAGCACTTGGTATGTCTATATCAAAGGCTAATTCGGGATCACTTAACGCTCCTTTCATACTTAAAATGACAAATACATTCTGACGTTCTTGTGCCGAACTAATCTCGTTTTCATTCAGAGTAGACTCCTGACTAATCAACTCATAAACAGTTGTGTACGCTTTGTAAGAAGCTGACACATCGAAACGTGCATCTAATGGATCACCATTAAAAACAACTTGGCTACCTTCTTGTATATCAAAATTTCGTCGTACTAAATCAGCGTAAGAAAAACCGTAACTACCTTGTGCAATAACATAATTTCCAAACATATTAATGGCTCCAGAAGGATCGAGTCCAATTTCTAGATTGGCGTTTCCTTTACAAGTTAATTGATCGCCCGAAACAGGATCGACAATAAAATTAAACGTAGTGGTTTCTGAAATATCAAGATTCAGCTGAATATCCGCAGGAAAACTGTTTCGGACTTCATAAATGGTCGCTATTTCTTCGTTTTCTTCTCGATACGTTTCTGGATTACCGAAAATAATATATTCTTCGATCTCTAAACTTTCTTCGAGTGTGAAGGGTGATAAATTAAAGACAGACTGATCTAAAGACTTCGCATATACAGCTACTTTTGGAAGTTCTACTGGGCCAGTAATCTGAGCATTCGCTTTTACGTTTAGTTTTCCATAAAATAATGGATTATCCTGAGCGGTGGTATTCAAAAACAAAAATTCATCCGTATTGAAATTAAGATCAAAGCGCATATTATTGAAATTTTGATGCTTAATTTGTCCTGACAAGAGCGCACTGCCACCAAGCGTATCTCTCAAAGTCATTTTATCAAAATTAATACTGGTACTGGACAACGTCAGTTTTTCTTGATCGATTTGATATCTCGTATTTGTAAAATCAATAATGGTACTCACCTCATCGAAATCTACAAAACCATCAATTTTAGGGGTTTCTGGCGTTCCTGATACATCAATGGTACCTGTTAACATGCCTTTACTTTGACGAATAACTCCTGCTAAAAAAGGGTCTAACAAACGCATTTCCATTTTTTGTAAATCTGCGGTTAAATCTAATCCTCTTGACGGAATATCATAGCTGCCTGTTAACTCTACACGGTCTTTCTCCCCTTGTAATTCAGCATCTACTAGAATGGTTTTGGAAGCGGCTTTTTGATTGGCTTGAATGTTTAGTTGACCAACAGGTTCTTCGTTGACAACTAAAGTAGGAACGTTCAAATTGATGTCATAAAATAGTTCTTCATATAAATCATTTAAAGTCAATTGACCATTGAGTCGCCCAGCAACGGTATTGCCCTCTAGTTGTAAAAAATTGGTGATTTCTTCCAATTTGAAATCATCAAATGCAACTTTTAAATTCACATCATTATCCTGATTCAGGCTTTGTATAGCAATTTGTTGTTTATTACGTTGTAGTATCAAATCATTAATCTCCAAAAGGGGTGTCCATACAATTTTATTATCGGGTTCAACTTGCCAAGTTTCGCCATTCAATTCAAACGGAGCTTTTAATTGTACTTGGTATTGACCATTGATTCTGGTGAATAGCGTATTGACCAATAGTTGATTATCAATAGAGTCATTGGCAATTTGCAAAGAAGAGATAATTTTTTCATCTAGCATACTAGCATCAAAGCTAATAGATGGGTAGGTTTGTCCAGCCAAGGTTGTATTTTCAGTTGTTATATTGAGGTCTAATTTTTTGGTATCTCCTGTACCACTGACACCTATTTTTTCAAAACTATTTTCTTGATACATAAAATCATCTACAAATCCATTGATAGCCAAGATTCTGGCTTTACTATCAAACTCAAATTGAAGATCAGCTTTTTTTAATACTCTAATATTTGGATCAAAAACATTTAATAATGGAGTAGGAGCGTTTAATTTGATAGCTGCTGTAAATCGTTGCGGATTTTCTATATCGTCGAAACTTACGTCAATTTTATTGGGTGTAATCAGCGTATCAATTGGAAAATATTCATTCAAGTAGGCTTGAAATAGAGCTGGAAATTGCCCTAAATCATAATTTCCTTTCAAGGATGCTCGCATGATGTCACTTGACAAAACAATTTCTTTATCCGTCGGGTTGGTTTGATCCGCCATAAGTAATAAAGAATCTATTTGGTAGTCTATGCTATCATTAGAAAACCAAATATTGGTAATACTACCATCTCCATTTACGGTGTTAACATCGCTTCCTGAAAGCGCAATGCTCATATCAGCCGATAAATTCAATGGTTTTTCATAAAGTTGAATCGCTTGTAATTGCAGGGTGTCAAGCGTCATTTCAAAATTATAAATAGGCGTTTCTGTATTTAAATCTACTTTACCATTAAAGTCAAGTTGTACATTGGGATCATCCACGTTTAACTGTCCATTAAATGCTTGCTGATCGACTAATCCATCTATTTTAATATTTTGATATGTATAATTATTATAATCAATCTCCGAAATATTGACCAGTGCTTCTGCATCTAAATCATCTAACTGAAAACCCTCACCTTCACCTTTAAATGCTAAACTTACCGTTCCCAATTGATCGGTTTGATCGAGTAAAGTACCTAGATCAAAATCTTGCAAAGCAAACGTTCCATTGTAAGCGGCATTAGAATAATCTTCTACAAAATCAAGTTTTATGTCGCTTTCCAAATCACCCAAGGCTGTTGTCAAAATACCATTTAAATCAAATGCTGTCGTTGATCCTTCAAACTGTCCAGTATACTGTATTTTTTCTAATCTGTATAATGGATCGGGTAGTGGAGAACTAACGAAACCAGCTATATCTTCTGCTTGTGTTTGAATATTTTGAATATCAATATCCAAAAATAATTGATCTACATTAGGCAGACCCGTTGCACGTCCTTTTAAGTCAAAAGCAGTATAAGTATCGGTGGTCAATTCTAATTGTTCTGTGGTTAGATTATCAAGTTGTCCCTTTATATTTCCAGATAAAGTGGTTGTTCCAAAATCCTTTAATCCAACAGGAATATCTATACCTTTTGTAATAGCAGTTAATTGATTGTAGGAAGTAGTGATTTGGAAATTTTTGATATCAAAAAACATTTGATCGACTTGAGTGGCGTTTTTTAAACGTCCATTTAGTTGAGCAGATAGAGCCTGACCGACCTTAATATCAAAAACGGGAATATTTAGATTTTGAAGTGTTCCACGTGCGGAAGTTTCTAGGGTGATCGTTTTTAGTTTTTGAAAATCAATATTCGGAACATCACCAATGACGGGGGCTAGCCGTTGTAAATCTATGGTTGAAATGCGACTTTTTGGTACTTGAATATCTAAGGCTACATTATTTTCAAAATCCAACACATCGTCGAATGAATTCATCGATAAAATAGTCGTATTTTGAATCGAAGAGGTGGGTGTTTTTATGGAAAGATCCTTGATCTCTATTTGCTCATTTTGAACTAAAATACCTGCTTGAAAAGTATTGATTTTCAATCCACTTTTTTCCTCAAATGCAATTTGTTCTACATTAACGTTGAGTTCATCTTTTAGTGATTGAATATCAGATAGATTAATGTTTAGATTTTTAAAACCTAAATCTGCTACATTTAGTTGGTTCGGGTTAACAGGTGTTGTTCCTTGTTGAAACGCAATTTGCGCTTTTTGAATATCTACTGTTTCGCAAATAATATCCCAACCAGCATAAGGAAAAGCAAGCGTTTCTGCCTGAACGGTATCCGTTGAAGGAGGAATTTTTAATTCAATAATAGGATCGGTTAAAGACAATTCATCTAAGTCAACGGACTGATTTTCCAAATCCAAATTATCAATGGAAATGGTCAATTGAGGTAAAGCAGCATCGACTAATATTGCTGCGAATTGATCGTCAAAATTGATGTTGGTTTCATTGATATAAATATCACCTATTCCAAAAGCCCATGCTGTCGTTTCTTCGGTTGTTTGTACCACAACGGTATCTTCTGAGGCAAAGGCATCTGCGATAAACTGAAAATTATAAGTACTATCAGTACTACTCCGATTTAGATTGATCACACCACCATTTAAAGATAGATCATTAATATATATTTCTTTATTCAATAAGGTAAATACTCCAATATCTACACCAAGTCGATTGACGTAAAACAAAGTGTCTTGTTGTTGATCTTCAATATAAATACCTTCCAAAACTGCCGTTTTAAAAAAATCAATATCAACGGCATCTATACTTACAGTGGTATTCAGTGTCTTTTCTAAAGTTTGAGTTGCTTTTTGAACTGCCCAACTTTGAATTTTGGGTTGTCGAATGAGCAATACTGCTATACCAAATAGTAGAAGCAGAACGGCTACTATTCCCAAAATCCATTTTCCAATTTTTTTGCTAAGGTTTTTCAATGTGTTGTAGTTTGATCTAAAACGGACGTCTACCTAGAAAGTTGAAATACTTGTGTATTAAATGTGAACATTACGGTGTTCATACGTTTTAGTTGAAAATACATTTTCTAAATGTAGCAAATCAAAAATACATTATTAAGTAAGACTCAATATCGGTTGAAACGACCAGTTCTATTTGGCTTGCTATCTCATCTCAAATATATAAAAATGAAAGTATTCCTATATATCTGTTCACTATTAGCGACAGTTGCTTATCAGCCAGCCTCATCCAACGATACGCTGAGAACAACCTCTTTAAGGGTAGAAATCCAAAATTTAGAAAAGCCATGTGGCGAAATCGAAGTAATTCTATTTAAAGGAAAAAAGCGATTTTTGAAAAAACGAGCTTCATTTCGCAAGCAACGCATTGAAGTAAAAGACGATAAAACATTTGTTGTTTTTGAAGATTTACCATTTGGCACGTATGCTGCGGTATCTTACCATGATATGAATGCCAATAAAAAATTTGATCGTAATATGATGGGTTTGCCAAAGGAACCGTATGCCTTTTCTAAGCCTTTTAAGAAGAAATTCCGAAAGCCTTATTTCAAAGAAGTTAGTTTTGAAGTATCGGACACACAAAATCAAATTTTGTTGGCACTTCAACGGTATTAAGTAGTTC
>JAHDFQ010000102.1:11713-18534 GCA_020628085.1 Saprospiraceae bacterium | reverse complement strand
AACAACGAAAAATACAAATAACGCTTAGAATCTTTAGATGGATAATTCCGAAGATAATTTGTTATACAGCATTTAGGATGTTAGGTTACTCAAAGTATGCGTTCACACGTTTAAGGTCTGCCCCCACTTTTTTTACAAACCCAGATTCCAGTATATTAATTTAAAAACATATAACTATTAGCGTATATACATGAAGTTAGCTGGTTACAAAATACTTAAAGTTGTACTTGACCTACTAAATATTAATTATTTTAAAGTGGTTCGAAAATCAAACAAAAGAGAAAATGAATTAAAAAATTTGATTCAATAGACCATTTTTGGGATATAAAAGGCTTTTCATCACCCTATAAAGGGGTTCAACAATTTATTTACGTAAAATAACTACTGGAATATGTAGTTATTTCAGAAAAAATAGTATATTTAAATTGTCACAAACAAAAACTAATAAAATTATAATATAAGAAAAGTTTATTGCACACGTATGAAGGCTTACGTGTAGATTAATTATATTTTATTTTTGGAGAACCTAACAAAACAATTTTTATGTCAAGTGCCAGCTACACAAAATTTATCAAATCTGTTGATACGGTTTATGAAACAGCAGAATCAAGGAAAGTTATCTTTTTAGAGAATAAAACAGATAATTGGAATGGAAAACAACTACACATCAATGGTGCAGAAATGGTTAATTTCGGTACCTGTGGATATTTAGGATTAGAAACAGATCGACGACTAATTGATAAATCAATAGATTATGTCAATCGTTTTGGAACACAATTTTCAGTATCCCGAACCTTTCTTATCTCAAAATTAGTTCGTGAACTAGAAGAAGAACTATCAAGAATGTTTGATGGGGCTAATACATTGGTCTTTTCTTCTACTACGCTAACACATATTAGCGTATTACCAGCAGTTGTTCATCATAAAGATGCCGTAATTTTAGACAAACAAGTACATTTCAGTGTACAAAGTGCTGCTCAACTATTACAAACGAAAGGTATTAGTCTAAGTGTTATAAAACACAATGATATGACGATGCTAGATCGTGTCATTAACAGTATTAAAGATAAACATCAGAAGGTATGGTATATGATTGATGGTGTTTATTCTATGTTTGGTGACTTCACACCTGTGGAAGAACTGAATGCAATGATGGCAAAGTATGAACAATTACATCTGTATTTAGACGATGCGCATGGAGTAGGCTGGGCCGGTAAAAATGGAACAGGAATCGCTTACGATGATCTAATTTATAAAGATCGAATCATTTTGTCTACAACAATGGCTAAAGGGTTTGGATCGACAGGAGGTATGGTCGTTTTTCCTAAAAAGAGTGACTACGATAAAGTGTATAAATTTGGTGGCCCATTGTCTTATTCTCATCCACTAGCTCCTTCTATTATAGGTGCAAGTACGGCATCAGCACAAATTATGAATTCTCCAGAGATAAATGTGATACAGAAAGAATTAGCCGATAGAATTAACTATTGTAATTCCTTGCTGGAAGCTACAAACCTCCCTATGCTATCAGATGCCGCTTCTCCGATTAAGTTTGTAGGAGTTGGTGACTTGGAAACAGGCTATCGTTTGCATAGTAAGATTCAAGGTGCAGGATTTTATAACAATGTGGCTTTATTCCCCGCTGTTCGTATGGATAATACAGGAATGCGTTTTACCATTACTCGTCATGTAACGATGGAACAAATCAAAGATTATGTCGATACATTAAGTAGCTTCTATTGGGAAACATTGGAGGAAGTATCTACCACTCTTTCGGAGGTAAGAGCTGCTTTCAATCTACCCGAAATAGTAGTATAATTCCGTGTGCGTATGATCATTCTGAATGATATATAGAAATCGTACAGAATGATCTATTCATATTTTGATAAATTTAAATGTTTATGTTTTCAATATAATACCATACATATTTATTCAATGGTTCGTATGTATTCTTTCTGATCCACAATAAAGGTTAAATTGTTCATTCCTAAGAAAACCAATTAGTGTCATGCCTTTCGACATTGCTAATTCAACAGCTAAACTCGATGGAGCACCAACGGCTATCACAATGGGAATATCTGCCATGATAGCCTTTTGAACCAACTCAAAACTCAGTCGCCCACTCAAAACAACAGCATGTTGCTGTAATGGAATTAAGTCTTGTTGTAAACATTGTCCAATTAACTTATCCATCGCATTATGCCGACCAACATCCTCTTGTAAATAGAGTAATTGACCATTTTTATCAAATAAACCTGCGGCATGAATACTGCCTGTTTGCTGAAAAATAGTTTGTGCAGCACGTAAAATATGAGGTAGACTAAATACCGTATCTGACGAAAAAACAGGTTGGTTGGAAATTAAATTAGAATCGTGCTGTATGTCAAGTGCTTCAATGGAAGCTTTGCCACAAACACCACAGCTAGAATTAGTATAAAAATGACGTTCAAGCTTTTTTAGATTGATATCTACTCCTTTGTGTAAACCAATAACAAGTCTATTTTCTTTGTGTTCAGACTTGAAAGCGGGTAAGTAAGCAATCTTAGATACTTGATGAATAGATGTTATAATTCCTTCTGTAAACAAAAAACCTAGTGCAAGAAGAGCATCGTTAGAAGGTGTCCGCATAGTGACAGAAACAGGTTGATGTACCAATTCTTGGTTGTTCCAATAGGCAATTTGTATTTCTAAAGGTTCTTCAACTGTCAATTCATCTTCTAAATTTGATATCTGATGTTGATTTACTTTAAGAATAGGAAAAGACTTTATAGACGTATTTTTAATTGAGTTCATGCCCCAAAATAAGAAATCCCCGCTAAATAGCGAGGACTTCCTAACATAAGAATCATAGGGAAATTCTTTAAGTAGTCTGTTAAAATTACTTGACTGCCCACGCAGTGAAATTTTACTGATAAACTACTACATATCTTTCAATCCTTTCGGATACTTCGTTTACAACATAGCTACGCCATTTGATTTATTGCCTAATCAATAGCATGAATTACCAAACTTATTTTGGAATATCGGTAGAGTATTAGAATAAAATGGTCGCTCTTACTTTAAAAGCATTCAATCGGTTAAATAGTAAATATATGATTTAGAAGTAAAAGTTATATAAAAGTCACTTTTTTGAGAAAACACTTTTTGAAACTGTAAATTTTTTAATTGAATCAGATTACTATTTTTTACATAACCCTTAATTCCTCTGAGTTAAACTTTTATTAAATTCAGCCATAACGACTTCTTCGTCTTTATTCAAATTTTGTAGCATCATAAATGGTTCAATGGTAGTGTCATCGTAAGAGAACAACCAATAATTACCACGACTATTAACTTGTTCGACTACCTTCATTGCATTTGATTTATATTTAGCGGCAAAAGCTTCAGCTTCAATACCTTGTTGCAAATTAATAATCAGCTGATCAGATATAGCACCAGCGGGTAATTCCTGATTTTTATCCATAGTCCATCCTTCTGGATCATTTGCAATTTTTTCAATTTTCCGACCTAAATTTTTCACCACATCATCCGCTTTTTCTCTCCAAAAAATAGTTTTTGATGTGCCATCTGCATATTCATACATTAAAGTACTGCTAGGAAGGTCAGGAATTCTGGATTCATATTTGTCTGGAAACTGAATAAGGTTGGCATTTTTAGCTTCATTCATCAGATCGTTAATAACTGCTTCATCAAGCGTTTTAGTATGTATGCCCATTTTTTTTGAAAAGCGGATACCTTCATAAAGGGCCTTACCATCACTAAAAATAATGATTTCATAAATAGGACACGTTCCATGGCATGCACCTTTAGCAAAAGAAATTACCTTTCTAGCTTCAGTCGTGTCTTCTGTTGCTGTATTCGTATTATTCTCTGCTGGTTTAGATGTATTACATGCTGAAACAGTCCAAAAAAGGCAAACAAATATTAAATATTTCATAAAGTAGTATTGAGTTGGTGTAATTGATTAGTAATTGATAAAGATAACATGTAATTTAGTAAGGTTCAACATTATCTTGACTATCTAATTCAACTTTTGATTGAAAGAATAGTCTATATTCTAAATTGTTTTACTCACTTGCTCTAAATTAGCCATGTATGAAACGTGAAATTTTACTTTTTACTTTTTTTTTGACGACTTCTTTTGCTCTAATGTCACAGTCGACAATGATAGAAGTGTATGACGTTTTTCAAAATAAATGTGTAAGTTGTCATTCTAATAACAGCCCTGCTGCTGGTTTAGATTTAGAAGGAACAGGTTCTAGTATCGTCCAAAAAGCACAATCCGTTCGTAATAATTTAATAAATGTAAGCCCAAGCAATACCTACGCTGCTAGTAAAGGGTATGCGCAGGTTTATCCAGGTCGGATTGATAAAAGCTATCTGTATCGGACCATTAATGCTGACTTTGATAATTATATTGTTCAAGATGAAGCAGAAGGCGATCACTCTACAACAGGAGCAGCAGATTTGAGTAGAGAAGAAAAAGAATTGATCCGACAATGGATTAATTTTGGTGCGCCAGCAACGGGAACGGTAGTCGATATTGATTTAATTGATGATTATTACAATACGAATGGGGTAGCGGCCTTTCCTGACGGTGCTCCGCCCGCACCTGCTGCGAACGAAGGTTTTCAGATTAGAATGGGACCTTTCTTAATGAAGCCGAGTGACGAGTTAGAATTTTTCCAAAAATATGAATTGGATTTACCGCAAAATGTAGAAGTACATCGAGTGGATGTCGATATTTCTAATTATTCACACCATTTTATTATTTATGATTTTAATGAAGGTGGTGACGCTTCCATTCCTGATGGACTACGTTTAGAACCCGACCATACGAATATTGGTTTGGTAGCCGCTTTGCAAGAAGCAACGGACTTACGTTTGCCCGAAGGGACAGCTTTCAGATGGAAGAAAAACTTAGTGCTGGATTTGAACTCACATTATATCAATTATTCTTCTACAACCACCTATTTAGCAGAGGCTTATGTAAATGTTTATACTCAAGCAACAGGGACAGCGATCCAAGAAATGAAAACGGAATTAATCGCCAACTTCAATATTTTTATTCCTAATAATGGAAATCAGATTGATGCCAGTCAAACAATCAATTACAATTTAGGTGATATTTATCTTTGGGGAATTATGGGACATACACACCAATATGGAACAGATTATAAAGTCTATAAAAGGGAAAATGGACAAGAAACAGATTTGATATACGATGCCAGTTGTGCACAAGGAGTACCAGGTTGTGCATCACCCTATTTTGATTATCAGCATATTCCGATGCGCTATTTTGATGATGAGTTTTTACCAGTCACCATGAATTTTTCTAACGGAATTATTCATAAAGCCCAATGGGTCAACGACGGACCAAATTCTGTGGGTTTTGGCCCTACTTCTGACGATGAAATGATGGTGATGATTTTAATGTATGTCGATGATTTGGAAGGTTTACCTACTTCAATTCGGAACACCTACCATCCAATAGAAGGTATTAAAGTACAGCCCAATCCGATGACAGATCAAGCTATACTAACATTACCTGCGACGGTTCAAGATGCAACCATACGGCTGTTTGATGCTTATGGTCAACTGATTTCAACACAATATCAGGGCAATGATACGAATGTTGTTATCAAGAAAGGGCAATTTACTTCAGGCATGTATCTATACACTGTTACTACACCAGATGGAAAAATGGGGTCAGGAAAAATTATAATGGAATAATTTAGGTTGTATAGCAACTCACTTAATAATCACCTCCGTTGCGCCAAAACCGTAGCGGGGGTGATACTCGTTTTTGAAGCTCTTAATATCTTTGTTTTGAATTAAACGGCTAGCGACATGATCTTTTAACTTACCAGCACCCACACCGTGAATAATAAAAACAGAATGTACGCCAAGTTCCACTGCTTTATAAATATATTCATCAAATGCAGCTAGCTGAATCCGTAGCTTTTCAGCATTGGTGTATTTTTTAGTACTGTTGGTAAGGTTTTCGAGATGTAAGTCTATTTCTGTTTTAAAGTTAGCAAAATCAGATACATCATGTGTTGTATAGAACCGATTCGTTTTTTTCTTTTTAAAAGGAGTGGCATTTCGCCGTGTATATGTTTTTAAATCTTCTTCTGAGTAGCGGTCTTTCGACTTTTTCTTATCAAAAGATTCCATCATTTTATACCAGTGTGCTGGCTTATTCAGTAACGGTACGGTCATTACATTTTTAAAAAACTGCTTCGCTTTTATTTTGAGTTCTTTGGTCTGTTTTGAACCTGTTCCTTGTGTAGTGACCTCCCAAATATCTAATATCACAATAGGAGCATCATTCAAAGAATCATAGGACATTTGTCCGATATTTTGAATAGCAACGCCTTCTAACTTACCATTTTTAGTTAATGGATCAGTATCCAAATAAGAAATTTCTAGACTATAAATGACGGCTTTTTGAGTATCATTGATGAGATAGACATCATAATAATCGGGTGTTCCATCTAATTTATAACGAGGGTCAAAAGCGAGTTGAATACCATAGCTTTTAAGAATAACATATTGGGTTTCAACTGGTGGTGGAGTAGGAGCTTCTTCTTTTTTTGATGTGATATTTAGGACTTTAGCTTTAGTAGTAGAATGCCCCTCATATCGCTCTAAAAACTCTTCTGCAACAGGTATATTCATATCCAAATCAGACAAATATACTTGTACCATACCTTCTGAAAGTAAGTTGGTTACCTTACCGATATCGCCCGTATTGGTCAGCCGAACCCGTGTACCTACCGCATACATCATAGCATTAATTTTATCCTGTTTTGATCTTA
>JAHDFQ010000102.1:0-11613 GCA_020628085.1 Saprospiraceae bacterium | reverse complement strand
AAGTAACATCAAAACAGGAGTTAGGTTGCTATTTTTTATTTTTTTGTAAATTATAAAATAATCCGAGATGAAAATTGATGTCTTGATTGTAAAAATGCTTTGTTCCAATCGCATCTAAGTCCATTTTCCACTCAGGATTTGCCTTGATAAATAAACTCAGATTTTGATTAGCGTTATACTGAATCCCGCCACCTATATCAAGCGTTAATTCTCTAGATTTGTAAACTTCTGATCCATTAGACTCTGTACTTTTTTGATATGAATACAAGTAACCAAAATTAGTCTCTACAAAAGGTTGCCAATTGCCTCCTTTATTAAAAAATTTAGTAGTATTTACAAATACATTATAATCATATAATTTTTCAAAACTGTACCATTTAGGGGAATGGCTTGTACCTATACCTAAACCGACAGACCAGTTGTCTTTAATAAAGTAATTTCCTCTCACATTTCCGTCAATAGAAAACTGACTTACCCTTGATAGACCAGAAGTGTTAAAGCTTAAATTCATACTTTGTAACTCCAACCCAACAGATATTGTACCCTGTTCTGTCTGTGCAGATAAAAAATGAAAAGATAATAAACAGCAAAGAATGGTTAACTTAATTTTCATTGTAAATGGTTTTAAAATAGTTTAATAAATAGTTTCCTGTGAAAGATACGAAAAATTTGAGATAGGTTGTACAGAATCCTTACTTTTGCGGCATGAATATCCGTTGGAAAATAGCACAGTCGGCAGAAATACGTTGGTGGCAGCAGTATTTACGACATAAACCTAAGGCAGACTATTTGTTGTGGAAGCGGCAGTATTGGACAGATTTTTTGATTAAAATTGGAGTACAGCCTTCTTATAGTGATCGCATATTAGATGCAGGATGTGGACCAGCAGGAATATTCACTATTTTTAACGAAAACGAGGTAGTAGCCATTGATCCCTTGTTGGATGACTACGAATCTAAGCTAGATCATTTTGACCGTCAACAATATCCAAATGTCCATTTTGAACATACTGCATTGGAAAACTACATAAACAATCAACCCTTTTCATTGGTTTTCTGTTTGAATGCTATAAACCACGTTGCTGATTTGGATCACTGTTTCGATCAATTAGTAGAGCAAACCGAGCAGGGTGGTACGTTGGTTGTGTCCATTGATGCACACAATTATTCTATTTTCAAACATATATTTAGATTACTGCCTGGTGATATTTTACACCCACATCAATATGATTTGGAAGAGTATAAAACCATGTTAACCGATCGAAATATTACGATTCAAAACACCGTATTAGTCAAAAAAGAATTTCTATTCAACTATTATACGATAGTTGGTCAAAAAAAATAAAATCCCAAGTTGTGGATCATGGAATCAAAAAAAGACGCCTGTCTGCCAAAGGCATGGCTTTTTCTTTCTCAAAAACATGATATGCAACTTGAATAAAAAAAAATATTATGTCAAGTTCTATTACTCAACTCACTCCTCAATCGCTGTGGTCTAATTTTGCTGATTTGAACGCCGTACCTCGTGCTTCGAAAAAAGAAGAACAAGTCATTGATTTTATCGTCAATTTTGGAAAAAAACTAGGTTTACCCACTCAAATAGATGACATTGGAAATGTAATTATAAAAAAACCTGCAACAAAAGGCATGGAGAATCGAACCACGGTTGTCATGCAAAGTCATCTGGATATGGTACATCAGAAAAATGCAGATACAGATTTTGATTTTGCAACTGAAGGCATAAAAATGTTTGTAGATGGCGATTGGGTCAAGGCAGACGGAACGACTCTGGGAGCAGATAACGGAATTGGAGTAGCCACAATTATGGCGGTTTTAGAATCGACAGATATTCCACATCCTCCAATTGAAGCCCTGTTTACCATTGATGAAGAAACAGGTATGACGGGCGCTTTAGGTTTAAAAGGCGGTTTGTTGGACGGGAAAATTATGCTGAATTTAGACACTGAGGATGATAACGAATTGACGATTGGATGTGCTGGTGGAATTGATATTACTGCAAAAGGAACTTATGAAATTAAAATGGTGGATGCGCATCACGATTGTTTTAAAGTAACCATCAAAGGTTTATCTGGTGGACATTCAGGAATGGACATTCATAAAGGTTTAGCCAATGCTAATAAGTTGATGAATCGGTTTTTATATTTAGTAGAAGAGAAGATTGATATAAAAATTAACTCTATTGACGGAGGAGGTTTACGTAATGCCATTCCACGAGAATCCTTTGCTATTGTGTTAATTCCCCATGATGATTTAGCAACGTTTCAAGCATTGGCAGAAGATTTTGCTGCCACAATTCAAGCAGAGTACAAAACAACGGATCCAGAACTTATGCTGGAAATAGATGGAGTTGATCGGGTGAATACTGCTATATCGGATATTATTCAGAACCAATTATTGCGTGCGATTTATGCTTGTCCAAACGGCATTTATCGAATGAGTCCAGACATTAAGGATTTGGTTCAAACTTCTAATAACTTAGCAAGAGTATTGGTGAAAGACGGTAAATACGAAATTTTGTGTTTGACACGAAGCTCGGTAGATAGTGAAAAAATGGATTTGGTTTCAGCCATTACAAGTATCTTTGAATTGATTGATGCTAGAGTATCAACTAGTGGTGATTATCCAGGATGGACTCCAAAACCAGACTCTGCTATTGTTTCGCTGATGAGTGATTTGTATAGAAAACGATTCAATGAAGAACCGCATGTCAATGCTTGTCATGCGGGCTTGGAATGCGGTATCTTGGGAACAAATTATCCTGAAATGGAAATGATCTCCTTTGGACCAAATATCCGAGGTGCCCACTCTCCTGATGAGCGGGTACAAATTAGTTCTGTCCAAAAATTTTGGGGTTATTTAGTGGAAACCCTTGCACAGATAGCTTAATGTGCGCACGCCTGCTTGCCGCAGGCAAGTGCGTACATGTTCAAATGTTCACGTTGTTTCAAAGGACATAACGTTAACACACGAACACTTGCCTGCGGCAGGCAGGCGTTAACACACGCGCACATGAACACGTTAACATACGAACACACCAATATGTACAAAATAAAAGAAATATATTACACTTTACAGGGCGAAGGCGCGCATAGCGGACGACCTGCGGTATTCTGCCGATTTACAGGGTGTAATTTGTGGAGTGGGCGAGAAGAAGATCGACATAAAGCGATTTGCCAGTTTTGCGATACGGATTTTTGGGGAACAGATGGTGAGAATGGTGGCAAATATACCGCAAGAGAACTTGCCCAAAAAGTAATATCGCTCTGGCCCAATCAGCCTAATAGTACGCCTTACGTCGTGTGTACAGGTGGTGAACCTTTGTTGCAATTAGATGAACCATTAATAGAAGCTTTACATGATAAAGGATTGGAAGTTGGTGTGGAAACGAATGGAACGGTTGCTGCACCTAAAGGTCTAGATTGGATTTGTATGAGTCCAAAAGCCAATACTGAAATTATATTGACCAAGGGCGATGAGTTGAAGTTGATTTATCCACAAAAAGGAGCAGAACCAACGAAGTATGAAGATTTAGATTTTGATCACTTTTTCTTACAGCCTATGGATAGCCCAGAAGCTGCTGAAAATACGAAAGCTACTTTGAAATATTGCTTGGAACATCCCAAATGGAGTCTGAGTATCCAAACACATAAACTATTGAATATTCCGTAAATTTACAATCACTCGCCTTTCAATCGTTTAACTAATGCTGCTTTAAATTTTCCTCCAATACTAACTTCTTCTTCTCCAACAAAGGCGGAGTTGGTTTGAATATCAACTCGGTCAATGACAGAAAATTGAACCACGTATCTTCGATGTACTTGAATGAAATCATCTTTGGGGAGTTCTTGGTAGAATTTCACTAAAGATTTTTTTATAATAAAACGTCGAGTTTCTGTTTTAATAATGCAGTAATTTCCATCGGATTTGACCCAGAGAATATCTTTGAAGTATAAACGGATAAACTGATTGTTTTGACGTAGAAACATACTATCTTCCGTAGCTGTTTTTTCAAGGTTTTCATTTGAGTTAGAAGCATGACGAGCCGCATCAATAGCCGTTTGAATGGATGCACCATTAAAATTAGGCCCTAGAAAAGCAACAGGACGGAATGCTTTTATTTTATCATACTGCGCTTGGTTTTCTTTAAATGACAAGAAAATTAAAGGAATAGATAAGTGTTTTATTTCGTCTGCGAGCTGTAAACCATTAGAATTTCCTTCTAAGTTGATGTCAATTAAGACCAAGTCGGGTAGAATAGATACGGCATTAAGATAATCTTTACAGCTATCAGAACTCCTAAAAATCGTTAAGTTCGTTTCCCCTATATTTTGTAAAATTGGTTCAATTTCAACGGAAGATAGTGGATCATTGACCACTAAAACCATACAAATCTTATTCATTATTCAACTTTTATTTGCTACTGTAAATCTAATTTTATTCTGAATACTTTCTTTATATAGAATAAAATATGGTGATGAACTACTCAAGATAAGATGACTAAATACAACGTATGCACTATTATCGTCCACTCCATTAGTTAACATTATCTAAAAAGACCACATATAAATTGTCGGAATATAATTTTACTTAATTCCACGATTAATAATATTTTGTTACTTCAAAATAATATGGTAGTAGATAAATAATACTTCGTCTCACCTCAATACACCGAGAAATATATCAACATTCAGATATATTTTATATGAAAAGTACTTTTATATGTAAATATTTGAATGTGAAAGTTGGTCGTTTAGTGATGTATATTAAGAAGAATAGACGTGTTGTACTCCTCTCTACTGGTGATTTATAAATGTTTGATCTTATTTTAAATATGTAAACCGAACAAAAAAAGTATGTATGTGTTTGCGGGTTCTTCTTTGGAGTTTAATTTTTGACGTAGAATTTACATTTCATTCCTCATTGAATACCACTTATAAAGATAGATAAGTTTGACTTGAAATAGATTCATTGTATTTTTAAATGAACCAACGTTTAGTGTACATGCTGTTTCATTTTTATGTAAAAAAAAGCATCTCCCGTATGGAAGATGCCTTTCTATATCAGAATAGTTAAAGAATAAAAACCTTTATTCCTTTATAATTTTTATCGTTTTACTAATTTCTTGATCTGCTTGTATTTTTATCAAGTAGATACCTTTTGGAAGATTAGCACCGATTTGTAGAGTTCCTTTATCGTTGTTTAAATTAACGACTTCAATAACTTGTCCTAAAAGATTGTGAACTTCCAGTTGACTAGCAGTAGCACCATTAACATCAAATTGAACGTTTATTTGGTCAGAAAATGGATTTGGGTACGCCAATAATTCAAAATCGGTGTTGATGCTTGTTTGGATAGAATTTGGTTCACCTTCTAAAACCAAGAACGCATCTATTGCAGCTTCTACTAAGTGACCTGGATCATCATCGGCACTTGTAACCACCAATCTCATATCGTTTGTTAATTCTATAAGTGATGCTACGTCAAACTCAGAAGTCGTACGCCAAAAACCCGCTGAATCATCACTGGTTAATGTTTCTAAAATCACCTCATCTGTTCCATTTGTTAATTTAACTTCAAGATAATCATTTGGAGTTCCACTTCCACCTGCATTCAAAAACCAAAGGTTATAACTTAGCATCGGGCTGTTGTATGTCGTTAAATCCATAATAGGAGAAGTCAGAATAACAGTTCCATCATCTATATCATCGGTTCCTGCACCACCGCCACCGTTTCCAGTAACATAACATTGATTTCCAACATCGCCACTAATATCTGCTCCAGGATTACTTTGTGTTCCTTGGAAACTTGTACCATCAGGTACACCTCTTTCCCAAATTCCAGTAGGTGCATCACCTGTTGATTCCCAACCTAAGTCCAAAATAAAATCATCTTGGTACGCTTCTTTTAGTGTAATGGTATACTCTCCGTCGGCATTGATCGTAACATTTTCATCAAAAAGAATATTTTCATATCCCCATGCACCTGCATAGATCGTATAATCATCAAAAAATACTTCAGCTAAAGTAAATGAACCTGTTGCATCTGTTGTCGCTTCATAGCTAAACGTTTCACTAACGATTAATACTTTTGCATTTTCAATTGGGTTATTGTCAGCATCTCTCAATGTTTGGACACTAATGGCTGCCGTTGGTAAAGACTCCAATTCAACATCTAATATAGTTACTTCACCATTGACCAAAACAGCAGGAACGGTTTTGGTAAAATATCCATCTTTACTAAACGTTACATCAAATGTTCCCGCCTCAGCTTGACCTGTTTTAAAAGCACCCATAGGGTCGGAAGTCGTATCGTTGAAAAATCCAGATTCAATAACGACTTCAACATCATTCAGCATCATCCCATTACTAGCACTTCTTACTGTTCCTTCCAAATAGCAGGCTCTTACATATGTTGGGTTAAAAACGTATAAACCTGTATTAATATCAGAAGCTATAACTAAGCCCGAAGGTAGAAACGGCGTTACACCCCAACAACCATTAAATCCAGTTTGGTTGCCTGTATAGGTATCATAACTACCTACTTCTACTAAATTGGTCGGGCGATTTGCATCTACAATTTTAACCCCATCGGTATACCAAGAAATAACTAAATATCCACCATCCAAATAATGAACATTGTGAGGAATGACTCCTTGATCTCGGGTATCAGCTGGCTTGTAAGAGTCCAATAATTTAATATCACTCAAATCCGACACATCATAAGCGTCTACAAAAGCATCTGGTCGTTCATCAGTTGTAAATAAATAATTACCATCTGTAGACAACCAAGCATTGTGCGTAAAAAACGTCGTCGTTGTCTGTGAAGCCAACTCAATAGGGTTGGTACGATCCGATACATCCCAAACAGAAAAAATACCCGTTAAAATATCAGAACTCCATAAAGTATCACCTCGTGCATAGGCATCGTGCGAGTAACGCGCATCTGCCGCACCAACATAGATAGGTGTTCCTGGTGTAGTGAATACATCTAAAATAATAACACCTTCATTAGATATATTACAGCCTGATAAATAAGCATAACCTTTTTCATCAATATAAATATTATGACACTTTTCTAGTGGTTCAGCAAATGTACCTACCTCTAAATCTGGCTGCCAAAATTCCCAAGTGATTTCTTCTGGTGCATTGGTCATGTCAATGATTAAAAGTCCATCTGCTCCTACATCTGTCGTGACATAAGCATAATTGCCCCATTGTTTCATATCTCTCCAAGTAGAAGTTGCTCCCTCGATGTATGCTAATTCTACAGGATTTGTAGGATCACTCAAATCAAGTACCGCTGTTGCTTCTGTCGTTCCTAAAATCGCATATTCTGAGCCATCTTCTGCCACATAACCCCAAATATCATTACAATTTTCAGGATAATTGACATTCGACAATAACTCCATATTTAGAATATTTTGAGCTATAGATCCAAAAGAAAGACAAAGAAATAATAGAATTGTATTTATTTTTTTCATGTAATAGTATTGAAAATATGAATTAATTTAACGTGAGATAAAATAGTTGATTTAATTTGAATTGATGTGAGTAATACCTTAAATTTCGCTACAAAAGTACAATTTTGACTGGTCTAATACTTAAAAGTAGTTGTTTTTTACAAACGAATATTCGCTCGTTGACAAGTGACTGACATAAAAAGAAGGAGAGCGTACTATGAACGCTCTCCATTTTAAAGGTTTTAAAAAACTATTCGTTACTTCGATCCGAATTGGACAAACCATATTCGGTTTTAGCCGTCGCATACGGATTAGATTGATTGAATCCAATACTTCGGTTGGATATAGATCGACTCGAAGAAACATTGGCAAATCGTTCGGCACGAGATCGGAAAAAATGATCTATTCGCTGTGTCAATCCTTTCCAGAACAACCCAAGAATACTATCTTTTTGATCCTCTTCTTCATACGAAACTTCAATGCCTGCACCTCGTCGATATACCTCAACTGAAACAATACAAACAAATGCTAAAATCACACTAAAGCCTACAAAGCTAGAAAATAAAGTACCCCAGAAAGCGGCATTTTTAGAACGATGCTGTCGGGTTTGTCCGGAAATAGATTCTACTTTAGCAATTTCATTAGCTAAAATAGCTTTTTCTTTTTCAAGTGCTTGACGCTTTTGAGATTGCCATTTTTCTACTTTTGAAGTATGCGTTTCCTTCAGAGATGCAAGGTTATCAGTCTTTTCACTTGCGAGTGTACCAATTTTGGTTCGGTACTTTTCGACGTGACTATTTGCCCATTGCAGTCCTTTTTTACTACGATTTTCATAATTGTCGAGCTTCAATTGTGCAGCTTTGATGCGAGCATCATACTTGTCTGCTGTGCTTTGTACAGCTGCTTCATGGTTTTCTTTCAACAAAGTCAACTCTTGCTCAAACTGCGCCGAAATATCTTTGACTGCTGTTCGATAATCTGCTTTTAATTCAGAATGATCGAGCAAGGAAATAATCGGAACATTTGATACAAAAGCGTGGTTAATTCCGTTGGTGGATAGCCGAAACGAGATCACGGTCATTCCAATCGTTATGACCATCACAATACCAAACAATGCTTTGTACCAAGCGTTTTTGAGACGCTTCCAGACAATTGCACGGGTAGCAACTTGTAAAAATTTTCGACCACCCAATTCCAAAACTGCCACCACCAATAACATCGCTAAGATGGATACAGTTATAGAGACAACCTTTGAATATTGGGATAATTCACTTTGGGTAATAAACCAAATGGTAATGGCTTCTGTCAATGCACTGACCACCTGCGCCACTTTTCCAATGGTATCTATACTGGGTGCAATCGGTCGAAATAGATTGTAAAAATCTTTGTTGGTAGCCGCCTGTTCTGTGGCGGTTAATCTTACCTTTTTATTCATATATAAATTTAAAAACGATTCTGTTTTCCTATAGGAAAAAGAATAAATAAAAAATGATTCTAACCATTTTCAGATTAGAAATTTAAAAAAGTATTATATGAATGAATAAATTATAGAAGAGCAAAAAAACGGGAATTTACTAAGTAACTTATCCCAAAAATCAAAACTTGAATGGAGTTCTCAACAAACTATTACACTTTTCAACAATACGTACACTATTAATACGTAAAATAATGAAAAAGTCACAGTTTTTATTAAACAAAAGTTATAAGACTTCATAAAGTAAGACTATTTGCCTTAAAATAGTGTTGAAAAGTGATTCTTTTCCACTTTGTGTAGTTTTTTTTCAGAAAAAAACTTATATTACAAATCTGCAATAGAAAAATAACCTTATTTAACTTACCTTAGTTTTTTAGAAACTATCGTCTAAACCTTTAATCAAATGAAAAAAGTATTACTGCTATCCACTTTTCTATTGTTCTGTATTTCCTCTTCTTTTACTCAATTTTCTTGGGAACATACTGATGGTCCAGATGGTGGATTCGTTCCACATTTTATTAGTAACGATGACTATATTTTTACTCATAATCGAGGATTCTTGTATAGATCAGATACTGGGACAGATTGGAAAAAAATGGAGTTTAGTCCCTCATATTATACATCTATTTATAAGGAGAAGTTAGTTAGTTTACACCAAGACTTTGACGCAGAGGAGGCTTTTCTGTCTGTAAGTAAAGATAACGGTGAAACATGGGAAACAGAAGATGCAGACTTTTTATTAGGATTGAATAGCATTGTAGTGAATGAAAAAGAGTTTTATGGATTTGCTCCTGATTATGAAAATTATACGACTACTTTACATTATACTATAAATGAAGGTTCAGAATGGAAGACGAAAAGTTACGATCCGATTCTGCCCTTGAGCTGTAAGTTAAAGGTTTTTGATAATAAAATATATCTGCAAAGCCATTCATCTATTTATGTGCTTGATACTAGTTCACTTGATGTAGATGAAATTACTCCTTTTGAGTCACTCGGTAATTATATTAGAGATTTTACAGCTTGGGAAAATAATATTGTAATAGCTACACAAGATCGTATTTATATTTCTGATGATTCTAGTGATACTTGGATATATAAAAATGTACCAAAATCTAATATTAACGATAATCTGACTCGACTCAAAGATACTATATACGCTTACTCTGATAAGTACTTTTTTAAAACAACTGACATGGGAGAAAGCTGGGATTCTATATATATGTTTGGGCAGAGTATTTTTCAGTTACATGGGTTTAAAGATCAGCTTTTCTTGTCCTCTTATGACAAAGGTATTTTAAAATTGGATTATGGAGCACAGTCAATTTCTTTGAGTAACAGAGGGCATGGAATTGGTTATGTATATGACTTAGAACGTTCAAATGAAACCATTTGGGCTGCTTGTGGTAGTGGCGTTTTTAAATATGATATTGCTACAAACAATTGGGAGGATATGACCAATTTTTCTCCAGAAGACCCTAGTTTTATTAATATCTCAGTAAATGAGAATGGTTGGGTGCTTGTTCAAAATGATAATACTACTGGATTTTACATATCAAAAGATGAAGGTTTGACTTGGACAAATTTATCAGGTAGTTTTTCAGATTTTGGATATACTTCATATCAAATATTTGGAGATCACATATTTAGATTTAATCAGGGAAATATTGCTCGTACTATTTATAACAACACATTTAATTTTTCCAACACAGGTCTACAGTTTTCAAATCAGACCTTTTTTCAAAGAATTACCAAATTTAAGGATCAATTAGTTTTTCCATCAAAAGAAGGCATATCTATTTCTAATGACGATGGAGAAAGTTGGATAACCTATACAGAGAACTTGCCTGATGCTTTTTTTAGTTTATATGCGACGGATAACTATTTGTTTTCAGTGAGTCCAAATTATGATACAGGACTTTTAGATTTATTTGTGTCAACTAATGGAATTGACTGGGTGTTGGGAGGTCAAATAGAATCTGATATTAGTTCGGCTCTTCAAAACTTCTTAGAAGACACATACTTTTTTGAGATCAATAATAAATTTTATGTCTTTTGGGGGCAACCATATGATCTCTGGTCAGGAACAGGAATCTACTCTACAAACAACCCGATGGAATCATGGACTTTTATTGGCGATAATAATGAACGACAATCTCCAAGTATTATCAACAATGGAATTTTATATGCTGGAAAACATGGTATGTGGAGTGGAACTATAGATCAAAGCCTTAGTATTCAAAATGAGAATGCTATAAAGCCCTATAAACTAAAAATACAACCCAATCCCGCGTCAAAAAATATTCTGATTGAAATAGAAGAACCTATAAATGATGCTGAATTAATGGTATATGATGCAGTAGGTCAGCTCGTTATGCGAATGCAGGACATAATGATTCAAAAGGAATTAAATGTTGATATTTCAACTCTTCAAAATGGGATATATTTTATCGCTTTAAGAAATACCGAAAAGAAATATATCAACAAATTAGTAATAAAAAAATGATAAATTAGCCCAAGTGGTCTTGTATTTTAGATTTACTTGGGCTACTTACCCAAATATGCATCCAAGTCATACTTCAAACCATTGTGTGATTTTAAAACGGCTTTGACAGAACCGACAGAAACAGGGGATTCGATGAGTAGTGGGATGCAGTTTT
>JAHDFQ010000101.1:7963-18603 GCA_020628085.1 Saprospiraceae bacterium | reverse complement strand
CCGCTTGCCTTCAGTAAATTAATACTAAACAAGTCTATTAATTCGTCAAAAAATCCTCGCCTGCGTCAGGCAAGGTTCGTCACCCTGAAGACTTGGAGTCAATCACTTACTCTTTTTATGACGGTAGTTTTTTTTGCTCAATTTTGACCTTGTACTTTAGTCTGAGTAATTTTGACTGATTACTTATCATTGAACATCGACTGGTAACGACCGTTAGAGGTTTTGTATAAATAAAACAAAACCAACCTATGGAATCCAAAACGCCAATTAAACATCATACTATTCAAATTAATATCAATGGTACCCAACAGCACCTTGATGTAGCTGCTTGGACGACCCTACTAGATGCACTAAGAGAACAACTTCATTTAACAGGTAGTAAGAAAGGGTGTGATCACGGTCAATGCGGTGCTTGCACGGTCTTATGTGATGGTAATCGAATTCTGAGTTGTCTCACACTTGCCGTTTCTAAAAATGGTTCAAACATAACGACTATTGAAGGAATTGCGAATGGTAATCAATTGCACCCGCTTCAACAAGCTTTTATTAAACATGATGCGTTTCAATGTGGCTATTGTACTCCTGGACAAATATGTAGTGCGATTGGCTTACTTCAGGAGGGACACGCCAATACTAGAGAAGAAGTTAAAGAACTGATGAGTGGTAATTTATGTCGATGTGGTGCTTACACTAATATCATTGATGCTATCATGGAAGTCAAAGATCAATAAACCACATTTCATGTCAATGATTCAAGTATATCCAAACCCATCTACATTATGAATAACTTTAACTATATCAAGGCTGATAGCCCAGACCATGCTATTCAACAAATAAGCGACAGACAACGTACTTTTCTCCTTGCAGGTGGTACCAATATTATTGACCTTTGGAAGTATAATTTGACACATCCAGATACACTGGTTGACCTTTCACAGATAAAAGGTCTAAAGACAATTCATACTTTAGAAAACGGAGGCTTACATCTAGGTGCATTGGTTTCTAATTCGGATACAGCGCACCATGAGCTGGTAAAATCTAAATACCCTTTGCTTTCAAAAACTATTTTAGCTGGAGCTACTGCTCAAATCAGAAATAGTGCAACTAATGGCGGTAACTTAATGCAACGGACTCGCTGTCATTATTTTTATGATGCGGCCGCTCCTTGTAATAAGCGAAATCCTGGATCAGGTTGTCCAGCCATCAAAGGTCACAATCGAATGCACGCTATTTTGGGACACAGCGATCAATGTATTGCTGTATTTCCTTCTGATATGTGTATAGCATTGGCAGCTTTAGATGCTATTGTGAAAGTGAAGAGCTCTCGTGGTGAACGAATAATTAAATTTAGTGATTTTCACAGACTTCCTGGTGACCAACCCGAAAAAGATAATACTTTAGAAAACGATGAACTTATAATAGCTATTGAATTACCTAATGAAGGGTTTTCAGATCATTATTCCTATCTAAAATTACGTGATCGAAACTCCTATGCTTTTGCCCTGATTAGTGTAGCAACTGGTTTGGTATTAGATGGGCAGATCATTCAAAAAGCAAACATTGCTTTAGGCGGTGTGGCGCACCAGCCTTGGCGTGTACCAGAAGCCGAAGAATTTTTAATTGGTAAGGATGCAACTCCCGAAAATTTCGCAAATGCGGCTGACATCATTCTTGCAGGAGCAAAAGGCTTTGAACACAATTCGTTTAAGATTCCATTGGCAAAACAAGCTATCATCCGAAATGGTGCAATGGCACTCCACCCAGAACGCCAACGACCAGGCGCACAACCTTCTTTATAAATCATCAAAAAAAGTAATTCATTATGAAAAATAATGCTCAAATAGGTAGGTCTCATAACCGTTTAGAAGGACAACTTAAAGTAACAGGACAAGCAAAATATGCAGGTGAATATCAAGTAGATGATTTATGGTATGGTTACGTCGTTAATAGTACAATTACCAAAGGAAAAATTGTATCTATTGATGCATCCAAAACTAGATCTGTACATGGTGTAGTTGAAATATTTACACACAACAATCGTCCTTCTTTGCCTTGGTTTGGTATGATGTATTCAGATATGGATGCACCACCAGGTACGCCTTTTGTGCCGTTATGGGATGATGAAATTAAATATAATGGACAACCTATTGCACTTGTCGTTGCTGATACTTTTGAAGGTGCAAGATATGCCGCCTCTCTACTTAAAATTAAATATGAAATTGAAGAATATAGTACCAATTTATTCGACAATATAGATAATGCTAAAAAACCAAGTAAGGGTTTGGCTACCCTCATTAAGCCTTTACCTCCTAGTCCAAAAGGTGATTTTGAACAGGCTTATAAAAGTGCCGCTGCTCAATCATCAGGAGAGTTTCTGCATGGTACAGAACATCATAATCCACTTGAATTATTTGCTACGACTACCGTATATGAGGGAAAAGGAAAATTAACTATTTACGATAAAACACAAGGTACTAGCAATTCTCAAATTTACGTTTCTAATGTTTTTGGACTAAGTTTTAAGAATGTACGGGTCATTTCTCCGTATGTTGGTGGTAGTTTTGGATCAGGATTACGTCCACAGTATCAACTTTTTCTCTGTGTTATGGCAGCTCTTGAGTTGAAACGAAATGTAAGAGTAACCATGGATAGAACACAAATGTTTACGTTTGGACACCGACCTCAAACCTTGCAAAAAACACGTTTTGGTGCAGTAGAAGATGGACAAGTAACTGCTATTCATCACAGTGCTTTTGCAGAAACTTCTCGATTTGAAGACTATACGGAAGTGGTTGTCAACTGGGCTAATATCTTATATCCAGCTTCGAATACATTGTTAGATTACCAACTTGTTCCTTTAGACATGTTTACGCCAATGGATATGCGTGCCCCCGGAGGAAGTACTGCTATGCACGCCGTAGAATCAACCATGGATGATTTGGCTTTTCAATTAGGTATTGATCCTTTAGAATTTAGACTAATCAATTATTCAGAACGTGATGTAAGTGAAGACAAACCCTTTTCAAGCAAGGAATTGAGAGCCTGTTACCATCAAGGAGCAGAAAAATTTGGTTGGAAAAACCGAAATCCTGAACCACGGAGTATGAAGAGAGGAAATCGTTTGGTAGGATATGGCATGAGTTCTGGTATCTGGGATGTTATTGCTTTACCCGCTAAGGCACAAGCTATTTATGATAAGAATGGTCAGCTTACCATCAAAAGTGCTGTAACAGATAATGGTCAAGGAACTTATACTGTAATGACACAAATAGCAGCCGATCAACTTGGTTTGGAAATGGATCAGGTTACTTTTAAATATGGTGATAGTGATATGCCTCTTTCACCTATTCAAGGAGGCTCGTATACAACAGGCGTAGTTGGTTCAGCCATTAAAGCAGCTTGTAAAGCGTTGAAAGAAACACTCTTTTCAGTTGCAAAAAAGATGGAAAATTCTCCTTTAAAAAATGTTGATTTATCCGATGTTACTTTCAAAAATGGTCAAATAACAGTCAATAAAACGCATCAATCCATTCAGCTGACAGATGTTATTGTTTTTAATAATAATGAACCAATAGAAGCTACTAAATCTAATATTCCTAATCCAATAAAACTAAAACAATATACAAGAGCAGCGCATTCAGCAGCTTTTGTGGAAGTAGAAGTAGATGAGCAATTGGGTGTCATTAATGTCATCCGTGCAATAACGGCAGTTGCTGCTGGTAAAATTATCAATCCTAAAACTGCACGCAGCCAAATATTAGGTGGTATGGTTTGGGGTATCAGCAAAGCTTTGCGTGAAGAAACATTAACCGATCATAATCTAGGAAAATACATAAATACAAATCTAGGTGAATACCATTTACCTGTTCATGCAGATATTCATGAATTAGATGTTATTTTTGTAGACGAAAAGGATGATATTATTAATGAACTTGGAAGTAAAGGAATTGGGGAAATTGGTCTTTCGTCTATGACACCTGCTATTGTAAATGCTATTTTTCATGCTACGGGGAAACGAATGACTAAATTACCTATTCATTTTAATGATGTAGTCAATCATGAATAGTTATCAATTCATGGTCAGGTAAAATGTATGGTATCTCTTTTTTGATTCATCAATAGAATTAGATATTATATATGTACACCACTTTAATCAATGCACAAGATTTATCAAAGATTATTAATGATTCCGATACTATTATCATAGATTGTCGCTTTAATTTAAATGACACAGATGCGGGACGATCAGCCTACGCAAAAGCACATCTACCAAAAGCTCGGTATGCACATTTAGACGATGATTTATCTGGTAAAATTATTGATGGCACAACAGGTCGTCACCCACTTCCAAATATTGATGAGTTCTCAGAAACACTATCAAACTGGGGTATCGACAACAGCAAACAAGTCGTTGTTTATGATGATAAAGGTGGAGCAATTGCTAGTCGTTTATGGTGGATGCTACAATGGTTGGGACATTCAAAAGTTGCTATATTGAACGGTGGTGTTCAGGCATGGGAAGCCAACGGATTTCAATTGACCAACCAGATCACCTCTCCTACTCCAAGTACATTTGTACCAAATCCACAATCAAATATGCTAGTGGATGCCATTTTGGTGGAAAATGCTATTGAAACCAACTCACACACCATTCTTGACGCACGTGCTGCAGAACGTTACCGTGGCGAACACGAACCTATTGATCCCGTAGCAGGACATATCCCGACTGCTATTTCTATGCCTTTTATGGAAAATTGGACAGATGAAAAATTAATGCTTCAAAAAAATGTACTTCACCAACGATTTGAAGGGCTCGTTCAAGAAAAAGGTATCCACAAAACGATTGTTTACTGTGGTTCTGGTGTCACTGCATGTCATAACATTTTAGCCATTCAACATGCAGGATTGGGAATGGCAAAATTATATGCTGGCTCGTGGAGTGATTGGATAACGGACGTGGATAGACCGCTGCGCTTCAAGAGCCAAGAGCGTTCTGATAAATCAGAACTTTGAGATATGAGACTCCAAATTAGACGCTCAAAGCATGTCGCTTTTGGAGTCTCATATCTCAAAATGTAGCGAAGCGAAATGCTCTTGGCCCTTGCAGCGCAGCGGTCTTAAAAAACACTAATAAACTTTGATGCGTTCTTTGATAGAAGCGATGAGATTGGGTGATACTGTTCTGCGTTGGATACGACTTTTGATGAAGTCTCGAAAAGATTTTTCCTTGCTGAGAAGCTTGAAGTAAGCAGGGTTTTGTTGAATTTCACGAAGTAAGTCTCTTTCGGCATCTTTACCTAGTTCATTGTCTAAATACATCGTGACTTTTTGAACAAGTGCTTGATAATCTCTCGGATTCCCCATTTTTTATAAGGTTTAGCAATCCTCTGTTGATATCAATATGGTCGTATTGTCCTGCACAATATTTATACTAAACGACACCACCGATTGCGACATAAGGACGCAAAAGCGGAAAATCGAACTACAAATGTGTGATATGGAATGTGTTAGAAACATGGACGATATTGATTCAAAAAAGATTGGAGTGAATATTAAAATTGATAATTTGATATAAAAACAGGAAGGGCTAGAACAAGTGAATGTCCTACCCTTCTCTTTTATTTACGTTTATCTTCGTATCCCATTTCTACGGCATAATCACGCAGGGTTGCCTTGAGCAAATTTCTAGCTCGGTGCAAACGAGATCGTACCGTTCCAATTGGAATGTCTATAATTTTTGAAATCTCTTCGTAGGTGAATCCTTCAATATCGCATAATAGAATCACAGTTCGGAAATCAACTGGTAATTTATTGATAGCAATCGTAACTTCATCGCCCATCATATGTTGAAACATTTCCTCTCGCAAATCCATGTAACTCGCATAGTTGGTATCATTTTCACCATCGTGATAACTAACAATTTCTTCGTAATCGACCTTTGTTGGTTGCTTACTTTTTTTACGATAGTTATTGATGAATGCGTTTTTTAAAATCTTAAACAACCATGCTTTAGCATTGGAACCCACCTCATATTTATCAATGAAACGGTAGGCTTTTAGAAATGCTTCCTGCACCAAATCATTTGCATCCGCATCATTGTAAGTCAAGTGATACGCAAACGTGTTGAGTGCATCCGCATGTGGCAGCAATTCTAACTCGAATATTTCATCGAATCGAAGCTTTGTTGTATTTTTTTCAGCCATTAGTAACATGATAAATAAATTTTACTTTCGCTAATAACTCAATCCTAAAATAGAACTGAACTAGTATCTTCAACTCCTTAACCCATTAATTGAAAAAAGAGTTCCCAAAAAGTAAAAAATAAATTCTAAACGAGTTGTATGTATTTTTTTTCGTCTTTTATTTTCTCATTAACTAGAGCAACAGTTGTATCAAAATCTTCACTTAATGTTGTACCCATACGTTTCATTTCCTCTGCACGTTTCAATTTGTCGCTTTGGGTCAGATGATATAAAAAGTAAGTAGGCATAAATTGTCGTCCAAAAATATATAATGGTTTAACAAAATAAGAACGTGGCAATACTTTTTGTACAGATTCGTATTCTGGCATTACACAATTCCAATACACCAATTGGTTTCTTGGATGTGTATTGTTGTATTGCGCTCCATCTGTTCGAGACGCCTCAATCCATCGATCAATAATTTGTTTTCCTATGAGCGAATTTTTAACAATTATTAAACCTGCATTAGGACGAGGCTTTAATGAAAGTCGTAGAGGGGTATCTGCCGAGAATAGGATATGTGTGTTGGTATCTGCGTACTTTTTGATGAAATATTCGACCGTTTTATTGAAGTGTTGTATCATTATATCTGCATCAAACAATATGTAATATTCTTCATTAGGAAATTGCTCAAATACATGTTTTAGCAAATCTATTTTAGACCAATTGATATGCATATCGGGTACGGTGTGTACTCTCTGAACATAGTGTTTGTATTGATGCTTTTGACAATATAAACTTACATTTGCCATGGAATATTTTGCAAATTCGTCTATATGGGGTGTTGCCAACTGTACAGCGACGACTTTATATCGTGACATTTTCTTTGGTTTTTAAATTTGATAAACCCATTATGCTAAAAAAGACCAGACTTATTACTTTGGACAAAATACTTCCAGCTAAAAGTACCCCTCCTATGGCGGCTGTTGAAACCGCTAAATGTTTAGAAAATTCGATCCCAACCGCCACAAAAAGGACATCTTGACTTGGTAAAAATGGAATACGAGAAGCAATAATTTTTAATGCTAATAAAGTAAACCAAATATTCCATGGAACCGACGGAACGACCAATGACCAATTCACTACTTCTAATCCATAGACAATAAATAGTCGGATTTGATGTATTCCATATATTTTCAAAGCAGCTTTTGTACTCATGGAAATCAATCTATTTCCGAAAAAAAATAGTCCTATCAGTATAGCAACAAGCAAGCACAAAATAAAAACAGCTGTATTTGTTGGTATCACAGAAAGAAAATCTACTGTTCCAGTAATAGCAAAAACAGTCATTAGGAAAATAGCCGTAAATGTTGAGGCAATAGATGATAAAATGGTGTTATCCTTTATTACTTGAAAAATTCGTTTTGTTTCTACAGGAATGTGATCACGCATCCATAAAAACAGATAAGCTTCTCCTGAATACCCAACCACATCTGTATTTAGGATTTTTTTTCTAAAGAAAGCGAGAAATCCCTCTTTAGCAGGAACAGGCAAAATAGTACGATAAATAAGCAATTCTGACAGCGGTAGAAGGGCGTAGATTCCTAAAAAGATGATATAAAATTGAGGTATTCTAGGTAACGCTTCAATAATTTCAACAAAACCTATCTGGTAAATTTGATAGCCTAAATACCCTACGATCAAAAATACTAATAAGCGTCTAAACCACTTAATAGTCGTTTGCCCATGATCGGTTTCTGACCAGTTTTTATACTTTTCCCAAATTGTTTTTAATTGTTGCTTCATTTAAACTATTTCAACCCATCTAAATCGTTACTTACGGTACCGAAATCAAATCGGCATCCATCATTTGCTGTTCTAAGTATTTGCGGTTGGGATTGATTTCACCTTTGATGTATTTTTCGATCATTAGACTAGCAATTGGTGCAGCAAATGTCCCCCCAAAACCTGCATTTTCTAAGTAAACAGCAATGGCAATTTGAGGTTGTTCTTTTGGTGCAAAACCATAGAATATAGAGTGGTCTTTTCCGTGTGGATTTTCGGCTGTTCCAGTTTTTCCACAAACGGTGATACCTGGTGTATAGGCTTTATAGGCTGTTCCCATACTGACGACTCGTTCCATACCATCTACAATGGGATCATAGTGAATGGGGTCAATTGGAATAGTGATGGGTGTTCGATATTTTAGATCAATCTGCGTGGTATCATTTTCAAATTCTTTGACAATATGCGGTCTAAAATAATAGCCTCGATTGGCTAAAATAGCTGCCAAATTTGCCATTTGTGGCGTGGTGAGTTCAATTTCTCCTTGACCAATTCCAACTGAAATAATGGTAGGTGAGCGCCATCGACCATTTGGATACATTCGATCATATAATGCAGAAGTCGGAAGATTTCCATGTTTTTCACCATTAAAATCCATTCCTAATGGATTTCCCAAACCAAATGCTTCCAAATAGGCATTAAAACGGTCTAGCCCTTCTCTCGGATTATGGTATCCTTCTTTGTCTATAATTTCTCTAAACAACGCTAGAAAGTAGGAATTACAAGAATGCTGTAAAGCAACTTGCATATTTCGTGGATGCTCATGCTGATGACAGCCCATATAATGATTGACGTTCAAATATGATCCTCCGCATCCAAAGCCTTGATTAGCGTTCCATACTTCTTCTTGCATTCCAATTAAACCGACAATGGGTTTAAAAAGTGATCCTGGTGGATACTTGGCTAATACCGTTCGATTATATAAAGGTTTGAGGGAATCGGATTGCATTTCTTGATAAATTTTCCCTCGTTTATTATTAACAACTAACAGATTAGGATTATAAGTAGGTGCACTCACCATGGCTAGAATTTCACCTGTGGCAGGTTCAATAGCAACAATACTTCCGAGTTTATTTTGCATTAAGGATTCAGCATAACGTTGTAATTCTTGATCGATTCCTGTGATTAAGTTTTTTCCAGAAACCGCCATTGAATCCAATGCGCCTTCCAAATAAGGACCTACTACTCGACCCAAATTATCTTTTAGAAGATACTCCATACCCTTTTTCCCACGTAAGTATTCCTCGTATGTTCCTTCTAGTCCTGTACTTCCAATGTAGTCACCTAGTGCATAAATATCTTTATTGTTATCAATTTGTTTTCGATTAACCTCACTGATATATCCTAGCAAGTGTGCCCCGATGGTATCAGGATAACCACGAATAACCCGTAATTGAATAGAAAAGCCTGGATATTCGTATAGACTTTCTTGGAGTTTAGCGTAGGTTTCTGTTGGAATTTTTTTCTGAAAAATAAAGGGAACAGCCTTAGAATATCGAGGACTTTTCCAGTTTTTTTCAATATTTTCTATAAACTGATCTTTTTCAATATCTAATATTTCACACAGATAACTCGTATCCATATCTGGATCAAGTTGGTTGTAGGTGACCATTAAATCATAAATCGGATCATTATAAATCATCAATTCACCGTGACGATCATAAATCAATCCTCTGGAAGGGTATAATACTTTTTTTTGAATAGCGGAAGTTCTCGCTCGATCTTTTATACTTTGGTCAAATATCTGTAAGTGCATTGTTTTTCCAATCAAAAACAAGGCGGCTATCATAAAAACGATTCGAATTATATATTGTCTTCCGTTGTATATCTCTGACATTCGCTGAATACTTACATTGATTCTACCATGTTCGTTCGGCAGCATCTTTATCGACCCACTTACTCCATTTTTTATTATAGGTGTGAATTTTAGTTGTTTGTTCACCTGCTGGTGTTACAACGGGATTTCCTTGATTAACCCATTCAAAGATACTTCCATATAAATTATGAACGTTGGTAAATCCATCTTTTAACAATTTTTCACCAATTTTTTCACTTCTATAACCAATAGAACAATACACCACAACAGGCGCATTTTTGGGGATATCATTTAAATTTCTTATATCAAAATCTTTATAACCAATGTATATTGCATTTGGAATGTGACTAATGTTGTATTCTTCTTTTTCTCGTGCATCTAGAATATAAACTTCCGTTTCTTGTATCTTTTTTAATTCTTGTACACCCATTGTTGGTACACTAAAACTAATCAACTGACTAATTTTTTTATCAAAATCTGCATTATTAATGGCAGGTCGATTTTCTGGAGCTTGCGCACATGCCAAATGAGAAAAACCTAAAAAAATGAGTATATACTGGATGATTTTTTTCATAACCTAAATTATCATTTTTTAAGTTTTTGCCGAATAGATTCTACTACATTAACCTCTATATCTAAAGCGGTTGCGATACCTACATCTGATAGATTTGTATTGCCAATCATTGCTATTACCGCTTTTTTTATGGCCTCTTCTTTGGCGGCTCGTTCCTTCTCTTTGGCGGCTCGTTCCTTCTCTTTGGCCGCTCGTTCCTTCTCTTTGGCCGCTCGTTCTTTTT
>JAHDFQ010000101.1:0-7863 GCA_020628085.1 Saprospiraceae bacterium | reverse complement strand
GCTCGTTCCTTCTCTTTGGCCGCTCGTTCCTTCTCTTTGGCCGCTCGTTCTTTTTTTATCACCTCTCGTTCTTTCTTTATTACCTCTCGTTCTTTTTTTATTATTTCTCGTTCCTTTTCTATTGCAGTTTCTATTTGTATTTTGATACTTAAGGCTTGACTAGCTCTATCAGAAAGCACTTCTCCAAATCGTTGATATGCTCTTCGTTCATCGTCTTCCATATTAGCAACCTTTAGAACTTCGTTTGCTTCTTTCAGACCTTTAGCTGTAAAATTTTTTTTGATCTCGCTATTTTTCAAGAAATAGATCCACTCGTCTAGTGTATCCTTAGCTGTATCATCAAAGTTGTTAACCTTTATCAAATAAATCTCAGGATATAAGTCTTTGATTTTTTCTTTTTTAAATAGTTTCTTTTGAGCGTTTGAAAGCTGTAGCTTATCATTCTGATGTAATCCAGAAAAAGAAGTTGTACCTTTGTATATATAATCTTCTCCTCTTCCTAGATCAAAATAGACAATATTAATTGAAATCACTTTTCTTACAGAAGTCCATTTATCTCCAGTATTAATATGTTCTGTAATTGCCTTAGAAATACCATACAAAATTCTTAGAAAATAATCAATTGCGTAGGAATTTTGAATCTCTATAATTATTAGTTCTCCTTTTTTGTCCTTAACTAAGATATCAACTCGATTGAATTTATCTGTTTCTGTTTCTTGATTACTTTCTGTGTCAATAATTTCTACAATAGAAATATCATCTTTGAGCAATTCGCTTAAAAAACCTTCTAGTATATTAAAGTTTGCTTTTTGTCTCAATAGACGTTTTATTGCCCAATCAAAACGAACATGTTTTTGATGTCTCATCTTCTTTGATTTTTAGTATCAAAAGAATAAAAATTTAAACTAACCTTACAACTCCAATGGTCCAGAACCTACTTTGTCAGCAATGTATTCTCCATTTTCACAGAGTGGAATCAGCTCACTTTGTACAAACGCATCTACTTGTGGTTTTATGTTGTTGGGGTATAGTAAATGTATATTTGGTCCAGCATCTAAACTAAAGTAAACAGGTAATTTTGTTTCTTTACGGAATGTCCACAGGGCTTCAATCATACTTAATGTCGCTGGTCGCATCAAAATATAAGGTGGATGAGAAGTCATCATCAAAGCATGTAAGACCAAGGCTTCGCTCTCGGTGATACGGCCAAATGCTTCCAAATCTCCCGTTTTCAAAGCAGATAATAGCTGCTGCATGTGCTGATTGGCTTGTCGATACCGATTTTCAGCATAAATATTATTCTCCATCAGAGCATGTCCAGCCGTACTCGATACACTTTTTTCGCCTTTACTAGCGATCAAAATATCATCGTGAAAGGTGTGAAAAATGGGATCAACTTCGTGCTTGTAAGGAATAGCATATAAGTTTGATGATCCTTCTACGATTGGGGTTTCGCCCCATAATCCAAATCCGTCGAAGATAGAACGGGATGCACTTCCTGAACCTAATCGTGCAACATATGAAGCTTTTTGCCGAAAAGCCGTATCGTCTTTTAGTGTTCCAAAAAAGCGATCTTCCAAACTACAAAGGCATAGTGCTAAAGCACTCATACTAGATGCAGACGATGCAATTCCTGCCGAATGTGGGAATGAATTACTGGATCGAATTGTAAATTCCAACTGTTTTAAAAATGGAAAAATGGATGTCATTTTTTCTAAAAACTGTACCAGCTTAATCCTAAATGGTTCATTCGGTTCATCCTTAAAAAAGAACTCTAATGCAATGCCTTCGTCCACGCCTCGTTTTGGTCGATACTCCAAATAAGTGTCGGTACAAGCATGTTCAAGTGTAAAACTAATAGAAGGGTTTTTGGGTAGTTGTTGTCCATATTTCCCCCAATATTTGACTAGTGCTAAATTAGATGGGCTTCGCCATGCAATTTTCCCTGGTTCTATATTCGCTGTCTCTATAATTAGTTGTGGATTATCGTACATCGTGAATTTGTATTGTTTGCTAGTAAACTCTCTAATAAATACAAAAGTTTACTGTGGTTCTCATTCATTTACACGAAGATACGGAAAGTCGGGAAAGGTATTTCTTTTGAAGAATTTATTTTTTATTCTGCTTTTCAGGATTTGGAGGAACGGGATCATGTCCATGCCCTGCCCACGGATGACAGCGACCAATACGTTTTAAACCCAACCAAAATCCTCTAAGTGCGCCCCATTCATTGATCGCTTGAATCATGTAATGTGAACAGGTGGGTTGGTAACGACAAGTGGGACTCAAATGTGGCGAAATAGCCGTTTGGTAAAAACGAATGGGTAGTATGAGGATTTTCTTTAGCAAAATTTAATATTGAACTTCATCAAACGTTTTCCCTTTTGTAAACAAGAAATAATCTTCTTCTTTTTGTGGGCCAATCACGTTAATGATATTTTTTTGATCGTCGTATAATTCCATCAACAAACTATAGGAAATGGATATTTTTTGTAAATCTTGGATGCCTTCTATCTCCAAATAACACCAAATAGAGGCTAGATCATCAGACGTTTCTTTACCCAAATACTCATATTCAAAATCGGTTTCGTTGATAGATAAAAACAATCGCTGTTCAATATATTTAGCAATATACTGATCTGCCTTTTCTACCTCTCGTTCTGTACCGATAAATAATTCTTCCGCTCCTTGTTCGGCTAAAGCCAATTCTAGATCATCAATAAAAATATTAAGTGTGATTTGTACCGCTTGATCTTTTGTATTGTATTCTACCAAACAACGGCTTACATGAAATTCATGTGCTGCTGGCAAATGGTTGTTTGCTTGGCTACTTCCAAATAAGAAAAAGAAAAAAAGAATATGGATGATTCGATTCATATTTAACAATTCAATACCACAAAGGTATCATTAGCACACGACTTTTACATAAAAAAGTTAATTGAGATTCATTTTTACGCTTTTAAATCTATTACTATTAATATCTGTAAGAACTATCACACAAAAACATTTGGTATTTATTTGTATAGGGACTAGGTTTACTCCTTGAACAATTTGTAAACGCTCACTTAATAGTAATTTACCATCTAAACTATAAATATCTAGTTGCCCCTTAAAATTTTCGGGTGTTGTTAACTTCAAAAATTCTCCATTAAGTACAACTAAATCTGCCGCTAGTTCAAATATATTATCTGTTGATGTTATATTTATTTCACTGATTTGGTAGGTTATTCTTTTCTGAATCATTCCTTCAGCAGTCATCCCTTGTTCCGTATATGAAGCAATGAGATTTGAAAGATTATCTTTAAAAAACAGATAAGAGACGAAAGGTTCTGAAACATCGTTTTCGTCTTCTACTTTTAACATAAAACAATTATCAAATACTCCATTAGGTGTAATTACTTTACCTATTCCAACAAAGGAAGTTTGTCTTAGACCAAAATGTTCATTAACGAATTCACTTCCTAGATATGTTCTATAGCTATAAGAATCTTCAAAATTGGAACCAAATGGCAATGGACACTCTAATTCATGAATGGGATCAGTATATTTGATCAAAAAAGGAGTACCTGTATTTGTATTTCTTACTGACCCTAACAATAATAAATGATCTTCTTCCTCTTGATAAAATCTAAACTTAGAGTCATCATTTATACTTTCAGCAACTATACTAGCAAATGGAAATGAATCCGTTGAAGTTACAGTTTGTGGTTCTACATAAACGATATTCTCGTTTGTTCCAATAGGAATGGCCTTGGAAAAATCCCAAACTTTATCTACACCCTCTTCTGGTTTTTGAAAATTTTGACTATTTGATACCGAAACAGTTCTTGTCTTATGACCAAGTTCAAAAAACCAATTAGGATTTATAGTTTGACTTTGCAATTGAGCTATACCTATAATAAATACGAATAATGTAACTATTTTTTTCATGACGTTCTTTTTCAATAAAAGACAGTCAAAAATTCCAAATTGGTTGGGTCAAATATGATAAAACCAATATTTAGCATAATTATACGTGCTACTAAAACTTCAAACTTCTCAAGACATACTCCACTTGCTGCATAAAATCTCGTTTGCCTTTTCCTGGTGCATGTACAAACCCATCCATAAAAATAAGTTCGTTGGTTTTGGGATTTAGAACGAGATATGAAATAAATGCACCGCCCATAAAATCGTTTTTAATATCCCAGATACCTCTTGCTTCTAATGCAAACTGTCCATTGACTTTTACATTTTCAGTAAACATAGGTAGGTCTATATCATTAATTTGCATGTATGCGCCTTCAACCTCCGTAGTGATGTATTTTTTTCCTAATTCATTTCTGATCTCTTTAATACCAGCTTTGGTCAATTGAGATTTATCGGTATACGGAACTTTGTGTAACATGATATTACTACTCAAATGACGGGTTTCCTTCCGCAACCACATGAACGACGTATCTTGGATAGCTACTTTATAATCTAAAGGTAATTTTAAGGTTAAATCCATGTGCTGCTGCACCTTTCCACTGACGACGCTACTCATCCCCATGACATACGCACTAGCTTCTACTTGTGGACGATCAAATTCTTTGACTTTCCGAGAAATGGCAGGGAAATTCTTACGAATATTATTAATCACGGCTTCTTCTCCATAACCCCATAGATAAACGACTAACTGCCCTTGTGCCCATTTATTGCGCCCAGCGGTCGAACTAAACGATTGATCTTCTTTGGTGCGACGAACATTTTCTGCCCTTAAATCTTTTTTGATTTCTTGACTAATACGGGAATCCTCATCTTGCAAATCACCCAATAATAGGTATGTTCTTAATTGTTTTCGCAAGGGTTCATCGTATAGTTCTTGCATTGTAAAGTGTCGTAAATCAAACAGCGGTTCTGGTTGCGGTAAGATTAGATAAGGGGTTTCAAAATAGTACCTTAATGAATCCCCAATTGGTCCGTCCCATGTATTTTGATCTGTAACGACCACAATTTCGTTGGTGGTTCCGATAGCAGCAGGTGCAGATTCTAAGCTTTTCAGTTGATCGGCCGTACAGCCAAAACAACTCATCAACAATATACTTATAAATGAAATTAGAATGTTTTTTAATGTCATTGGATATTGGTCATTAATTTAATTCAAGTTGCGAATCATATTCTTGAGAAAGAAAAAGCCGTGCCTTTGGCAGACAGGCGTCCATTTTTGATTCATTTAGCAATTTTATTGACATAAAATCACTCTTTCTCAAAAACATCCCTGCCCGACGTTCAGGCGGGCTTCTTTTCTTTCTATGATCCGTAACTTGGGTTAATTTATACAAAAGTAACAAAACTACTGATAAGATGTTTTCCAATTTTCTTTTGGCGTATCCATCCAATAGAAAGACTTCTTTTTACAATTTCTATAACACTTCTAAGTTCATTTAATAAGTTTATACTTACATTTTCTTGAAGTTGCATATTAAAATTACATTCCTTTCAAAAATGACCTATCCTCGTCCGCTATCCAGAAAATCTTGATAGGATTTCAGCTCTACCCATTTACCATCAGCGGCAAAGGCAGCCTGTTTTGGCCAAGTCGTAGGATTGGCTAAACGATAACGATCACCAGCAGCACTCAATATTTCTTGGATACGTTCAACTGAAGTTGCGGCTAATTCTGCCCAAGTTGTAATACCTGCTTGGTGTAATAGACTTTCAATTTTGGGGCCGATACCTTCTACTATTTTTAGATCATTGGGTTTGAATGCTGCGAAACCAATTTTCTTTGCATATAGTTTTTCTAATTTAGAAGGGGTTTCACCTACTGTGTTGGGATTTTCTTTTCCATTATCTAGCATTTTTTGATACTTCGTCAGGGCATCCCAATCGCCATTGGCGGCTAAACGGGCTTGATCTGGCCATGTTTTGGGATTGTGAACACGATAACGCGATCCTGCATGTTCAAGTATTTTTGATAAATCATCAACTGATGCATTTCCAACATCATTCCAAGTATTAAATCCTGCTGCTTTCAATAATCCTTCGATTTTAGGCCCAATACCTTCTATGATTTGCAAGTCATTTTCACTAAAAAAAGAACCGATGCCTACTATTTCTGTTCCTACTTTTGCCGAATTATCTTCAATACTTCCTCCATCTACAAATCCTAAACTAGACGTATTTTCAGCATCTAAATTAATGGTATTTTCTTCAATAATAGCCAGTTGTGTTTCCAGATTCGTGCGTTGTTCGTTGCATGATCTCAACTTTATTTCTAAATCGGCATTTCGACTTTTCACCGCATTACGATCTGCATTAGACTTTTCAAGATCATACTTTACCAAACCTAATTCTTTTTCGAGATCTGTTGATTTTATAGACAATCGACTGTTTTCACGTTCCAATTCAGTGATTCGATCTAAATAGGTTTGTCGCTTAAACCATTCAAATAACCATCCAAGCAACCAGAATAGCAATAACAGTGGCAACAACCACATCCAATGACAAAACGTACAAATACTTAATAGGAAAATTATATGGAGTAACATGTTTTCTCGTTTTATGTGAACAGATAGTGATTTTTTATAGACAATACTTTAAGAAGTGGATGCCGTTTTTTTAGCTTAGTTTACTGAATTTCTACTTCAACTCGTCGGTTTAATGCTCGATTGGCATCGGAATTATTGGGAGCAGTAGGTTCTGACTTTCCTTTAGAATCAATTCTAATTTGACTCTTTGGAACACCTTTCTTTCTTAAAATATCTCGAATGGCTCTCGCTCTCGCCCGACCAATACCAATATTGGAAACTTCTGACCCGACATTGTCTGTATGACCCGTTATGTACACTCGTTCTCCAGTTTTGATAACCTGTTTTGATAGTTGATCTAAATAGTCGTCAATTTCTTGGTTTGTAATTTTTTGAGTAGAATTAAATGGAAAGTAGATGAGTGCTCGTCCTCCAACTTGATCGACTCTTGCAACATCATTAGTTGATTCCGTATTTTCAGCATCAAAAGTCTTTGGTGTATCAATAAAACGAACATTGGTACTGATAAATGGAGCATTTCGGACACCCTCTATTTCTGGAATCATTTGGGCTCTGGCTTGCATCTTTTCTGTAGGAATCGTTGATGACAATCGTTCGATCAACGCATCCGCACGAGCAAAGCCCATATTATCGTAACCTTCAGGAATGGATTCATCTTTAAAATAATAACCAAACACTTCTATCTGTTGATTACTTTTCAAGCTATTGGCAATAGAATCTTGGTAAACTGTAAACTGGGAAGAGGTTAGACCTTTGGGATCATTCCAATTGAAAATAATAGGTTCAATTTTTTGATTAGATGAATTGGTTGTGGCTACGCTGGTGTTTTCAGTACTATTAGGTGTGTCACTCAATATTGTTGTTGCTTGACAGCTATTACAAGTTGTACAAACATTGTGTATGCCTGTATGCGCCAACCAAAGGCAAAGCACTGTAACTACCAGCACCATGAATTGTTTAATTCCCATAGTATATCAGTTTGATTAAATAAGTAGCTTACCTTTAAAACCCGCCTGCGCAGGCAGGCAAGTAATTTTGTCTGACCACTTATAGTCGCTTTCTCTAAATATGAATGTACTACTTTTTAGAAAAAATATGGTTATCAAACTTCAACTATACCTAAAAAAATTAGAAATTTTCTATTTCTTCATAAAAATGACGACAAATCATCTTTGCACCACAAACTGTTCTGAGTATCGTACGACACCCTTTTCTTGATATTGCAAAATATAAGTTCCCGTTGATAGGTGACTCACCGAAAGGATATGCGTAATATCTGGATAGACATGTTCAAAAGTTTCTATGATTCTACCTTGTAGATCAACTACCTGAAACTGAGCATCTTTTGGAA
>JAHDFQ010000100.1 GCA_020628085.1 Saprospiraceae bacterium | reverse complement strand
AAAGCAAAAGAAAGGATTGTTAGTACTCGTCTCTGTTTACTTTTCAACAACAAGATAAAGGAAATATCGACAACAATCAAGCTTACTTTGCCTTGCTTGTCCATTGGTTATCTTTTACTCGAAATCGCCAGTTCCATAAGGCACATTCTTCGGCGTAGGCTACTCCAACTCTTGGGCTGGCGATGATTTGTTTTTCGGTATAGGTCTGTTCGGTGTTTTCAATCCAGATGGGACTATTTTTGTCGATGAGAGATAGACCCGTGTGTTGGGTTTGAATGCCGAGTGCTTGGGATAATGTACCTGGGCCAGCACTAAGGCGAGTGGCTATTTTGGTCATCTTTCGACGGGCAAGCATGGTGTCAATTCCGTCTACTGGCTGAATGGCTCGAATCAAAACTGCTTGTGCCATATCTTCTGTTCCTGTAACGACATTGAATAAGTGATGTATGCCATAACAGAGATATACATACGCACAGCCACCTTCATGGAACATCACCTCCGTCCGCTTAGTTCGCTTGTTACTGTAAGCATGACAGGCTTTGTCGTCGGGCGCACGATAGGCTTCGGTTTCTACAATCATGCCCGATGTTCGGATACCGTCAAAAGTCGTCACCAAGGTTTTACCGAGTAAATCTTTTGCCACTTGAACCACGTCGGTTCGGGTGTAGAAAGTGGCGTCTAGTCGATTATTCATAGTATAGTTGTCTAAAAATAGCTATAAAACAAAACGGAAGACATTTTGACAAATGCCTTCCGTTTTTTCTTTTAAGAATATTAATATTTTTTAACCCAAAATCGTCGCTCTCGTTGCATCTAAGATAGAACGAACATCCGCAGGGGTTGGTGCTTGTGCATATACCCGAAGAACAGGTTCTGTACCCGAAGGACGGATCATCACCCATTCATTATCACTCAAATTGAATTTAAAGCCGTCTACCGTTTCAATAGATTGAACGTTGTATTTTCCGAATGATTGGTAAGGATTGTCTTTACAAGTAGCAATGATGGATTCTTTTTCAGCTTGTTTCACATGCAAATCATCCCGATCGCAGTTGAATGGTCCAACAATATCATAGATATCTTGAATCAGTTCTTTGATAGACTTTCCTGTTTTTGCCATAAATTCAAAAATCAATAAGCCCATCCAAACACCATCACGTTCTGGAATATGTCCTTTTACTGCCAATCCACCTGATTCTTCACCACCTACAACGACATCTTCTTGTGTCATGATTTCTGCGATATATTTGAATCCGATCTTGGTTACTTGACATTCTAAACCAAAGTGTTCTGCTAGACGCTTCATTTTGTCCGTTACGGAGAAGGTCACAATTACTTTACCTGTTTGCTTTTTGTGTTCTACCATGTAATACAACAATAATAAAAGCAAGTGATGTGAATCGACAAAGTTACCGTCTTCGTCATACATTCCGATTCGGTCTGCGTCTCCATCATTAGCCAGTCCAATCGCAATAGACGGATCATCCGCAATAGTTTTGGATAGTTCTCCTAAGTTACGGTGAATCGGTTCTGGTGCTTGTCCTTTAAACGACGGATCATCATCGCAATGTAACAAAACGGCATCTGGTAACAGTTTACGAACCGCATTTTGACCTGCGCCATACATCGCATCATAAGCAATCTTGAATGGTGCATTTCGGATGGCATCCATATCGAAGTTCGCATTTACATGATCGAGGTACATTCCTTCTAAATCCACATAATTCAATAAGCCGTCTTCCATCATTTTTTCTAAAGATGGTAATTCGGTATCAATGGTATAGACTTCTGGAATTAGGTTTTCAACTTCTTCGACTTCCTTTGGTGTACTTGGTCCACCAAAATTTGATTTGAGTTTATACCCGTTGTAAGAAGGTGGATTGTGGCTTGCTGTGATAACAATACCCAAATCTGACTTGGTTTTGACGACACCCAAAGAAACCATTGGTGTTGAAACGAAGCCTTTTGCTAAATTGACTTTGATACCATGTGCAGCAAAAACTTGTGCGGTTGCTTCGGCAAACATTTGTCCTCCAAAACGGCAATCGTGACCAATAACGACTTTTGAAAAGCCTTTTTCAAGCATCCACTTAGCAGAAGCCGTCGTTACTCGTTTGACGTTGTCTAATGTATAATCGTGGGCGATAATGGCACGCCAGCCATCTGTTCCGAATTTAATTTTAGTTATCATGAAAATAGAAAGGTTGTATTAGTTAATTTAGATTTCTTTAGTAACTGGTTGATTAGTGATTGGTTTATATATAAACTGATAATAAAATCAACTAATCACCAATAACAAGATCATAAGTAGTTTACAATTCATAATTTGGACTAAGACTTCCTTGATCGTCAGCGTAGAAGTTATTGATGTACTTTACGACATCTTCTATGTCATCCATAATTGGGATCAAATCTAAATCTTTTTCGTTGATATTATGTGCTTTTTCAAGCATAACATTCGTAATCCATTCTTTCATGCCCGTCCAAAAGTCGCTTCCATATAGAATGACAGGTACACGGGTGATTTTGTTCGTTTGAATCAGGGTTAATACTTCAAATAATTCATCCATTGTTCCGAAACCACCTGGCATGACCACAAATGCTTGTGCGTACTTTACAAACATCACTTTACGAACAAAAAAGTAACGGTGATTTAAATTGTGTTCTGGATCAATAAATTCATTGTGGCTCTGTTCAAACGGTAAATCAATATTCAACCCAACTGAAAGTCCTTCTGCTTCGCGTGCGCCTCTGTTTCCTGCTTCCATGATTCCTGGTCCACCTCCTGTAATGATTCCGTAACCTTCATCGGTTAGACGTTTTGCAATATCTACCGCTTTTTGATAGTATGGATGATCGGGTTTGGTACGAGCAGAACCGAAAATTGAAATACACGGGCCTAGCTTATTCATCGTTTCAAATCCGTCGACAAATTCGGAGATTACCTTGAACATCGTCCAAGCATTTTCTCCTTTTATTTTTGTCCATTCCTTCATTCTTCGGTTTACATTTTTATCCATTTCGTTTTGTATTTTTTTATTTTTTTATTTTGTTGTTAAATAAAGTATTGACTCTTTGAGCAGATATCTACAGACTGCATCTTGTTTTTGACAAAAAGCTACCCAATATACTAAAATACATGGAGATCACAAAAGAGTGTACTTGGCAGCAAAAAGCCCATCAAAATTATTGACAGGCTTTTGCTTTATAGTTATGGTTACATGAACTTCATGTTAATTTTAAAGCCGTTACTAACTCGTTTTATACGAACGAAACTGTTGTTCGATAAAAGATTTGAGTTCTTCTACACTACTGAAGCTATCAAAAATCTCCTTTAAACGACTAGAAAACTCTGGATTACTCGGAATCACATAACTCATGACGTCTTCCTCCGTAATTTGTGCTTGACTTAGAATGATCAATCGCTCCACTACATTTCTAAGTTCTCGGATATTTCCTGTCCAGTTGACTTCTTGTAAAGAACTGATTGCTTTTGGCGTAAATTTCTTTGGCGGCACACCATATTCTTCACAGATAATACTATTAAAATGTTGTATTAATAAAGGAATATCGTCTCTACGATTGTTTAATGGGGGAACTTGGATCACAATTGTTGCCAAACGATGGTATAAATCTTCTCTAAAGCGTCCTCTATTGATCTCCGCACGTAAGTTTTTATTGGTAGCCGCTACTACTCGTACATCCACTTTAATCTCTTTATCACCACCAACTCGTGAGATACGACTTTCTTGCAAAGCACGCAATACTTTTGCTTGTGCATCTAAGCTCATATCGCCGATCTCATCCAAGAAGATAGTTCCACCGTTAGCCTGCTCAAACTTTCCTGTTTTTTGCTTATGCGCCCCTGTAAACGAACCTTTTTCATGTCCAAACAACTCACTTTCAATTAGTTCAGAAGGGATGGCCGCACAGTTGACTTCTACGATTGGGCCAGTTGAGCGTCCACTTTTTTCATGTATCCAACGAGCGACCAATTCTTTTCCTGTTCCGTTATCACCCGTAATCAATACTCGTGCTTCGGTTGGTGCCACTCGATCTATCGTGGTTTTGATCTGTGAAATTCCAGCAGATTCACCAATAATTTCCTGTGTTTTATATTTGCTAACGCGTCTTTTGACGGTTTTAATTTCTGTAACAAGATTAGATTTATCCATTGCATTACGAATTGTAATCAATAGACGATTTAAATCTGGTGGCTTAGAAACAAAATCAAACGCTCCACCCTTTACAGCATCTACCGCAGTATCTATACTTGCATGTCCAGAAATCATGACAACAGGGGTGTCAGGAACGAGTAATTGGATGCGTTCTAAGGCTTCCATCCCATCCATTTTAGGCATTTTGATGTCCATAATAATGACATCATAGTTGTCTTTTTTCAGCTTCACTAAGCATTCCAAACCATCGGACGCTTCATCTACTGTATACTTTTCAAATTCAAGAATCTCCCGTAGCGTTTTGCGGATACTAGGTTCATCATCAACAATTAAAATTCTTGCCATGTTGGGATTTTATTTTATTTCTTTTGAAAAATCGTTTCAACGAATATGCATCATTTGTCAAAACAGATTCTAGTGTTTCACTTTTAAGGTCATCCTTTTATATGTTTTACCAATTTTAAAGGATCACCTTTTATCAACGACTGCTAAATAAATAGGTTACGTATAACAATAAAACAAATATAGATAAAATTAAAATTTAAGTCAATCCCAAATTTTCAGCTATTTTAAGCTGCCAACTCTTGAACAGCCAACCAAGTCATTAGTCCAATACTGGTTTCCAAAGCACGTTCATCAATATCAAAAGTATTAGTATGAATAGGTGACGTAATCCCTTTTGTTTTGTTTCCCGTTCCTAAACGATAGAAACAAGAGGGCATCGCTTGTGAGTAATAGGCAAAGTCTTCTGCTGTCATTCTGATGGGTAAATCCACTACGTTTTCTGCCCCTAAAAAGTCAATTGCTCTAGCTTTAATATTTTTAGTCAAATCATGATCGTTGAACAACATTGGATAGCCTTTTACAACATTCAATTCACATGTTCCACCCATACTTTCAGCGATGGTTTCTGCCATTTTCACCATTTTTTGGTGTGCTTCAGCTCGCCATTCCTCATTCATTGTACGGAACGTTCCTTTGAGTTTGACTTCGTTTGGAATCACATTCGTAGAACCACCTGTAGAATTGATTTTTCCAAAAGTTAATACATTTGGAATAGTAGGGTTGGCGTTTCGACTTACAATCTGTTGCAAGGCAATAATAATATGGGACGTAATTAAAATTGGATCAATACATTCGTGTGGCAGTGCCCCATGTCCACCTCGCCCTGTAACGGTCATATACAATTCATCTGCTGATGCCATATACATGCCTGGCCGTAAGCCAATCTTGCCTGCCTCAAGTGGTGGATGTACATGTTGCCCCGTCATGCTCACAGGTTTAGGATTCTCCAACACACCTTCTTTTATCATAATGGATGCACCACCTGGGAACATCTCCTCGGCTGGTTGAAAAATCAATTTGACTGTCCCTTCGAATTGATCTTTAATGTCATTAAGCATCTTAGCAACACCCAATAATGAGGACGTATGTACATCATGTCCACAAGCATGCATGACCCCGTTATTTTGTGATTTATAGGGTACATCGTTGGCTTCTGTAATCGGTAAAGCATCAATATCTGCTCGAAGGGCAATGACTTTTTTATCAGGATTTTTTCCTTTAATCAATCCAACAACTCCATTTTCTGCCCAGCCATGTTCATGCTCAATGTTGTATTCTTGAAGCTTTGCAGCAATGTATTTTCCTGTTTCTACTTCGTGGTAAGATAGTTCAGGATGTTGATGTAGATGTCTTCTGATGTCAATAATTTCTTGATGATAAGTGGCGGCGAGTTCTTTTATTTTTTCTTTTAATGGCATCTTTTTATGTTATGATCGAAAAATCACTAGGACTAATCGAATGTATTTGCAAAAATTAGTGATTTCATGCACTTTTGAAAGGTAAAACAAATCAAGCAAAAACAATAGTCTTAAAATATTTAATACCAGAATTTTTTATGTAATACAAGTTTGTAGTACTGATTTTTACCGAAGGGGATAGCGTATTTTACGTTATCCCTTTTGCTTTTTGTATTTTTGAGATCATTGATAAATAATCGTTTTATTCATTCAAAAATACAACTATTATGCGTGCATTAATTCAACGCGTACGCCATGCTTCTGTTACGATTGAGGGAACAGTCAAATCTGAAATTGGTCAAGGCTTGCTTATTCTATTAGGAATTGAAAACGCAGATGAACCAACGGATATAGACTGGTTGTGTAAGAAAATTTGTAACCTCCGTATTTTTAATGATGCATTGGGTGTAATGAACCTTTCAGTAAAAGATATTGATGGAGAATTGTTAGTCGTTAGTCAATTTACATTACATGCCAGTACAAAAAAAGGAAATCGGCCTTCATATATCAAAGCTGCTAAACCTGATCTAGCAATTCCAATGTATGAACAATTTGTAGAAAAGTTAAGCGTAGTCGCTGAACGTCCTGTTCAGACAGGAACGTTTGGTGCAGATATGAAAGTAGCCTTATTGAACGATGGACCTGTGACTATTTGGATGGATAGCCAACAAAAAGAATAAATCTTTAGTATTCATTTTTCAATAGTTATAACTATATTTATACATCCACATATCATCAAACCTCAAAATTCACTCATAAAAGTATATTGATTTTCACAAAATCTTATTCAAATGTGTCAATTTAAAATATCTACTGCTTATATTTTTTTATTTCTATTTCTTGGAGCTGTTTCTAATAATAATTTAAATGCACAACATTCCGTTGCTAGAGAATGGAATGAATTGCTTTTAGAAAGTATCCGAAATGACTTGGCTCGTCCAACAGTACATGCTCGGAACTTATTTCATACGTCTATGGCGATGTACGATATTTTCGCATTAACCGATCCTGTAGCAACACCATATTTTGTTGGTCAAACTGTAGATGGTTATCATTGTACTTATACAGGATTTCCAATGCCTATTAATGTACAAGCGGCCAGAGAGGAAGCGATTAGTTATGCCATGTACAGACTATTAAGACATCGTTTTATTAGTTCTAATGCTTCGTTTACAGTATTTCCGCTGTATGATAATTACATGTCAACCTTGGGGTATCCTACCAATTTTACGAGTGTTGATTATTCAACAGGATCAGCGGCAGCATTGGGAAACTATATTGCCCAAGAAATTATTAGTTTTGGTTTACAAGACGGGAGTAACGAATCCATCAATTATAGTAACACATCCTACAGCCCCGTTAATCCTCCGCTTGTAATGGCGTTTTCAGGAAATCCTGATTTAGATGATTTAAATCGTTGGCAACCACTGACTTTAGATGTTTTTATAGATCAATCAGGAAATACTTTTCCTATAAATACGCCGCCTTTTTTAAGTCCTGAATGGGGACAAGTGACACCTTTTGCTTTGAAGGATACAGATAAAACGACCTACCAAAGAAATGGATTTGATTATGAGGTTTATCACGATCCGCTTGACCCACCTTACATAGATACACTTAATGGTGGAAGCCTGTCAGATGAGTACAAATGGGGATTTTCGTTAGTTTCTAAATGGTCTTCTCATTTGGACACCTCCAATAATGTACTTTGGGACATTTCTCCCGCTTCTATTGGCAATATCAGTTCTTACCCAACGACTATTGCTGGACTTCAAAATTTTTATGATAGTAATAATGGAGGAGATACGGGAACTGGACATGCTGTTAACCCTTCGACGGGACTTCCTTATACACCACAAATTGTTAAACGAGGCGATTATGCAAGAATTCTAGCGGAGTTTTGGGCCGATGGGCCTTCTTCAGAAACACCGCCTGGTCACTGGTATTCCATTTTAAATTATGTGAGCGATCATCCTGCTTTTGTCAAACAGTTTGAAGGGACAGGGCCAGTATTAAATGATTTAGAATGGGATATAAAATCTTATTTTATGCTGGGTGGTGCGGTGCATGATGCTGCTATTTCTGCTTGGGGTGTTAAAGGTTGGTACGATTATATTCGTCCTGTTTCTGCTATTCGTGGTATGGCGGAACTAGGTCAAAGTTCCGATCCAAACTTGCCAAACTATCATATAGGTGGGTTTCCTTTAGAAGCTGGATTTTCAGAATTAGTACAAGTAGGCGATCCATTGGCTGGTGCTAGTAATGAACATGTGGGGAAGGTAAAATTGTTTGCTTGGAGGGGACCAGATTATATCAATGATCCCATGACAGATGAAGCTGGCGCAGGATGGATTTTAGCAGAAAACTGGTGGCCCTATCAGCGACCTTCGTTTGTAACGCCTAATTTTGCAGGTTATGTTTCTGGACACTCTACATTTTCAAGAGCAGCAGCAGAAGTGATGACCATGCTGACAGGTGATGCTTTTTTTCCTGGTGGAATGGGAGAATTCAGTGCTTTACAAAATGATTTCTTAGTTTTCGAAGAAGGGCCAAGTATGGATATTACTTTACAGTGGGCAACCTATAGAGATGCATCGGATCAATGTAGTTTATCTAGAATTTGGGGTGGCATTCATCCTCCTGCTGATGACATTCCTGGTCGTTTGATGGGTATTGAAATTGGAACGGATGCTTTTAATTTAGCCAAAGATTATTTTTTAGGAAATATTTGTGAAGGCACCTTATTTGTTAATGATAACGCTATTACCAATCATTATTATGCAGATCAGTTTTTATCTATTGAGGGTGCCATACCAACTGGAAATGCAATTAAGCTAATTGCTGGTGACTGTATAGAAATATTGCCTAACTTTGAAGTAACACAAGGAAGTACTTTATTGATTGATATAGATAATTGTCAATAGTTCACGAAGTACCTTTTCATCAAATTAAAAACATATTGAAAGCAAATATAATTCTTATAATTTCGACTTTCTTATTATTTACTCCCAAACGTATTTCTGCTCAAGCGGACGTAGTCAATAATCCCATTAAAAATTTTGAACAACTCTGGAAAACATTTGATTTACGGTACGCTAATTTTGAATTAAAACAAGTAGATTGGAATGCTATTTATAGTCGATATCGACCTTCAATTAATAAAAAAACGACGAATAAAGAATTATTTAACATATGTTGCTCAATGCTTCAAGAGCTTAACGATGGTCATGTTGGGATAGATCCAAATTTTGATGAATTAGATATAGATTGCGGTGCACCTTATGATTTTAAACTGGAATTAGCCTTCGAAACAGCAACGTATTTTCGGGCTTTTGAAAAAGTGATCGAACACGAGCTTGGTCAAAATAATTTTTCAGATCTTATTCAAAAACCCATTACTGAAACGACTAATTTTCAATATGCTTTATCAGATGCTTTTACCTATTTACGAATAGATGAAATGACGGAAAAATTTACATTTGGTAAATTCAAAAAAACGCTTGACCAACTCATCGAAGCATCTGTTCATAAAGAGGGTTTCATTATTGACTTACGATTCAATGGCGGTGGTTGGGATCATATTTCTTATATTTTGGCTAGTCGATTTGTTCCAGAAGGAAGTACAATTGGTCATTATGAACGAACAAAAATCAAAGGGAAAGATGCGTTTAGCCCTATGAAGTTTAAGCAGATCAAATCTCGTGGTAAAACCCAATTTACCAAGCCCGTTGTCATTTTAACCAGTGATTTCACTGCAAGCGCAGCTGAGGTTTTTGTCTTATTGATGCGTGAATTACCAAATGTTACTATTATTGGAGATCGTACGGAGGGTATTTTCTCAGATATGTATGAATTCAAATTACCAAATAAATGGGAAGTAAGTCTATCCCATCAGCAATATTTTTCTCAAAAAAAAGAGAACTTTGAAGGAAATGGAATCCCTCCAAATATTCAGATAATCAACCAGAAAAAAGATATAGAGCGTCAAATTGATCCCGTTTTAAAAAGAGCTATTGAGCATCTAAAAAAGTAACTTATCAGTAACTTTTCTTTTCTTCTAACGGAAACCACTCTTTACTCGTCCGATAAACGGTACCTTTGAAGAGAGCAACAATTTCGTTTATTTGATTTCGAACACAAACTGAATAAATGCCGAGTTTATAGGACAAATGCTCTTCGGTGGCTTCAGCTGTTATATAATCTCCAACTTTCAAGGATTTGGTGTGCGAGATAGATGTTTCCACCGAAACCGCTTTTCGACCATGTGAGTTGGAGGCGAAGGCGAAAGCACTATCGGCGAAAGAAAAACTGATGCCGCCGTGAGCTATTCCAAATCCATTCGTCATTTCAACACGAATAGTCATACCAAGTTTACAATAACCTGTCCGCTCATTCAATCGCTCAATGCCTAACCATTGGCTGAACGCATCGTTTTCATACATTTCGTCTATAATTTGAGTAGCGAGCGACTTAGACATGAGGCGATTTTAATAAAATGTTTGTTGATCTCTGGCCATTCGGCGCAATAAAGGACTACAACGATAACGATCTTCCAGATATTCATGGTGCAAGGCATCCATTGCATCTACACAGATTTGAATCCCTTTTTCATCTGCCCAAGCCAACAATCCTTTTGGATAATTAACACCTTTGGTCATGGCTAAGTCAATATCTTCTTTTGAAGCAATGTTTAAATAAAGGGCATCTGCTGCCTCATTAATGAGCATGAGAACGATTCGATTGACTATTATTTGACCTAATTCTTGATCCTTGGTAGGATTTGTTGGAGAAGCGTTTTCAGAATAATCATAATAACCCTTTCCTGTTTTTCTACCCAAGTAACCTGCCTCTGATAGTCTTTTTTGTGTAAAAGCTGGTTTGTAGCGTGGATCGTAGTAAAAAGATCGGAACACGGTTTCAGTAACAATATAATTCACGTCATTTCCAATATAATCCATCAACGTAAATGGTCCCATTCGGAAACCGCCAATATTTTTCATCGCCCAGTCTATCGTAGAAATATCAGCAATTCCTTCTTCATAAATCCGTAATGCCTCACCATAAAATGGACGTGCCACTCGATTGACAATGAACCCAGGCGTATCTTTTGCTAAAACAGTCAGTTTCCCCCAATTGTCAATTAGTCGTCGAGCCCTTTCAAGTACAACTTTACTAGTTTGAATAGCAGGAATAATTTCTACTAACTTCATTAAAGGAGCAGGATTAAAAAAATGAATTCCAATTACACGTGACGGATCATCACATGCCGCTGCAATGGATGCAATAGAGAGCGAAGAAGTATTGGTTGCCAAAATACAATCCTTGGAAACAATATCTTCAATTTGATTGAAAACCGCTTTTTTTATATCCAAATTTTCGATAATTGCCTCTATTACTAGTCCACATTCACCATAGGCGTAAATATTATCCACAAAATAAATCCGTCCAAAAATGGCTTTCGCTTCAGCATCTACTAGGCGACCTTTCTCAACTAATCGGTTTAATATTTTTTGTAAACTTTGACTGGCTCGATTTAAGGAATCGGGGTTGTTATCGTACAAAATCACCTCATGTCCAGCCGTTGCCGCTACTTGAGCAATACCAGTTCCCATTGATCCACTTCCGAGTACGCCTATTTTCATGGTGTTTACTAAATTTTGAATCATGTAAAGTGGAGTGAAGAGGTGACTTGAGTCACCTCTTCACTTAAAACTTTATCCGATCATCTATAAATTTTCAGCTATCTACTTAGATATTTGTCAACCAGTTGACATTCGTATTTTTCATACATTTGAACACTATACTGATATGTAAAGTTATAGAGTAAATTTACAATTTTAAAAATTAAACCTTATGAAAAATTTAATTCTATTTATTTTTTTATCTGTGGCTTTAGTTAGCTGTGAGGATATGATTAATGGTGCTATAACACCAGTTCAAGTCGGAAGCCCTAGTGGATCTAATGACACGAACAACAATATTGGTATAGAAGATGTTCCTGATCGATCATTAGAATTTATTGAACTGAATTTTCCAGATGAAAAGATTATAAGTATAACGAGTAATCCATCTGGGGGTTTTATTATTACCTTATCAGACGGAACAATTATTAATTTTGGTCCAGGCGGTCAAGTGATTCGAATTACAGAAGGTAGTGGTGGTAATAATGAAGGGGGTAACAATGACGAAGGTGGCGATATTGAAGGTGATGATGTAGATTCTGAAGATACTACTGGAGGAAATTTACCTGAAAATATAACAGATTTTATTGCAGAAAATTTCCCAGCAGATATCAGTTCATTTAACTTTAAAGATGGTTTCTATACGATCAAGTTAGACAATGGTTGGATAGTAGTTTTTGATGAAGAGGGTAATTTAATTTCTGTAGACGATTAATCAATTGTTTAAAATAAAACTTAAATAGGCAATCAAATTGAGATTTGATTGCCTATTTTTATAGAAATACTATTTTTTTATGCAAATAAATTTTTCATATCTACTCCTTTACGAACAATCGCTTCGACTTCGCTAATATGGACACGCTGCTGTTCTAGTGTATCTCTATCTCGAACCGTCACCGTATCATCTTCTAGAGTGTCAAAATCAATTGTCACACAATAGGGCGTTCCGATAGCATCTTGACGACGATAACGACGACCAATGGCATCTTTTTCATCGTATTGACAATTGAAATCGAGACTTAATTTTTTGAATACTTCTCGTGCTTTAGTGGTTAATGCTTCTTTGTTTTTCAACAATGGTAAAACCGCAACTTTAACAGGAGCTAAGGCAAAAGGTAATTTCAAAACGGTGCGAGTAGAATCTTTACCACTCGCATCTGGAACGGTCTCTTCTTGTAAAGCATTTGCCATCATCGCCAAAAACATTCGATCACAGCCAATAGAAGTTTCCAAAACGTAAGGCACGTAATTTTCACCTTTCTCACCCATTTCAGGATCGAAATATTGTAATTTTTTACCCGATAATTTTTGATGTTCATTCAAGTCAAAATCGGTACGAGAATGAATACCTTCCAATTCACGGAAACCAAATGGAAATTCAAATTCAATATCCGTTGCAGCATCTGCATAGTGTGCCAAATTATCGTGGTCATGGTAACGCAATTTTGCAGGATCAGTACCGAGAGCCTTATGCCAATTTAAGCGGGTTTCTTTCCAGTAGTCGTACCACTTTTTTTGTGTTCCTGGTTGAATAAAAAACTGCATTTCCATCTGCTCAAATTCTCGCATACGGAAAATAAACTGACGAGCAACAATCTCGTTACGAAAGGCTTTTCCGATTTGTGCAATACCAAAAGGTATTTTCTGACGGGTCGTTTTTTGAACGTTTAGAAAGTTGACAAAAATACCCTGCGCTGTTTCTGGACGTAAATATAATTTTCCTTCTTCGCCTGCAATATTTCCTAACTGTGTTGAAAACATTAGGTTAAACTGACGGACTTCTGTCCAATTACGAGAACCACTTTCGGGACAAGCGATTTCCAATTCGGTAATCATTGCACCTAGGCTTTCCATATCGTCATTGCGCATGTGTTCGTTCATACGCTTCAAAATATCATCTATTTTGGCTTGACGATCTAGGATACGTTGATTGGTAGATCGAAATTCCTGCTCATCAAAGGCTTCTCCAAAACGCTTACGTGCCTTTTCGACATCTTTTTTAATTTTAGATTCGATTTTCTTCTCACAGTAATTTTCAATTAACTGATCGGCACGGTATCGTTTTTTGCTGTCTTTATTATCTAACATCGGATCATTAAAGGCATCTACGTGTCCTGATGCTTTCCATGTTTTGGGGTGCATAAAAATAGCCGCATCCAAACCCACAATGTTTTCGTGCATTTGAACCATAGACATCCACCAATATTTTTTGATATTATTTTTTAGTTCTACCCCATTTGGTCCGTAATCGTAGGTTGCTGCAAGTCCGTCATATATTTCACTCGATTGAAAAATAAATCCATATTCTTTACAATGAGCTACTAGTTGTTTAAAATCCATTTTATTCTAAATTTGGTCTTATTTTTTAAAAGCTTATGCTTGTTAGATTTTTTCAACTCCAATAAATTGGAAATAGTTCGCAAAGGTATAGATTGCTACGTAAAATTGAAAGATTGGTTAAAAGAAAGTCCATAAGTAAGGATAATTAACGGATGTCATCATATTTGGTACTATTTTGGTAAAGAAAAGAGTAGCTGACAGCTAAATTGGAAGCCATTGCTGTACAATTTGTATTATAGTCGATAAAAACCTACCCCTGACACTGTTGGCTTCATATTTGAAATTTCTCTGATCCATCCTTAAATCGTTACAAAACTAATAATCACGTGATTGATCTCTGCTATCTAGGTAGTGTCTTATATAATAATTACAAACCATTGATAATGTAACAATCCTTCTTCCGAGAAAATTTTTAGATGTACAAGCAAATAATAGATAAATACTTTATTCACGATAACCTAAAAGAAGTTCCCTATATCCATGCAAAAGCAAAGATATTGGTGACGATGTATTTATTTGTTATCCTGTTTGGGTTTGCTATGTTTTCTCTTGGGCCTTTGATTGGTTATGAAGAAGATGTACCTGTTCTTGAAGGTACGTTCCTCGTCATGTTATTCATTTTTTTCTTTAGATACAACGGTAATTTAGTTTTAGCAGGTAATCTTTTAGCAGTTGTGCTATTTACTATATTATTAAGTGCTATATCGACCACAGGAGGCATTTATTCTGATAATTTATTATGGATGATTGTTGTTCCTCTCATTGCTTTGCTGTTTGCAAGCCGGAACTCTGGTATTTTTTGGACTTTAGCATTGATGGGGGTCACTGTTTATTTTTATTTTGAAAAGAAATCAGAAGTAAACCCTACGAGCCAAGTATTACTTTTTGAGGTAGAGTATTATCTAGCGAGTTACCTTTCTCTATTTATAGCAGTCATCTGTATTGTTATTATTTTTGAAGTTGGTAGAGAGGGAATAATAGAATTATTACGATCGAAGAATAAAGAATTAAAAGATAGTAAGTTACAATTAGAATTTCAGCACAATGTATTGGTAGAACAAACGAATGCTTTGGAGGTATTAAGTCAAAATCTAAAAACTTCAAATGCTGATTTAGAAAACTTCGCTCATGCTGCTTCACATGATTTGAAACAACCTCTACGTGTTATTCAATCCTTTATCAAAGTATTGGAAAAAGACGAGGCAATTACTTCAAAAGCAACTAATCAAAAATATATGTCTTTCATTGTAGATAGTTCTAATCGTATGGAAAGGCTGCTGACCGATTTACTTTCTCTATCAAGAATAGGAAGAGCGTCACCTGATTGTGAAAAAGTGAATATGAATAATGTGATAGCTATTGTTCAGGACAATTTAAAAGAACGAATTCATGAGACTAATGCATCTATAGTCTACAGTAACTTACCAGATATTTATGCACCGTCGTCCTTAATTATACAGCTTTGCCAAAACCTCATTGCCAACGGGATCAAGTTCCAGAAAAAAGATAATACCCCACAGGTTAAAATTAATGCTACTTGTACAAAAGATGAAGTAGAAATTTCTATTGCCGATAATGGCATAGGTATAGCAGATGAATATTTGGAAAAAATATTTGAAATGTTCCAACGACTGAACAGCCAAAGTGAATATGAAGGTTCTGGTATTGGTCTACATACTTGTCAACGTATAGTGGAAAGTATGGGAAAAAAAATATGGCTAACTTCTGAAAAAGATGTCGGAACAACGTTCTATTTCACGATGCCTATTTATCATGAAGGAATAGAGAATGAAGCTCCTAATGTTAGAACAGGAGAACAAATATCTATGATAAATGAAACGTATAGATTAAAAACGAATAAAAAATAAATCATCCTTTCTATCAAAACACCTTCATTTTTTCTCCTGCTTCCTTTACAGCTAACGACATTTCTATAATCAAATTAGGATCTTTTTCAATTGCATTACCTACAACAATTACATCTGCACCTGCCTTGGCATTTGCATATGCTTTTTCTGGAGTACGAATGCCCCCACCCACAATTAATGGAATTTTCAACCCACCACTGACCAATTCAATCATAGACTCGCTAACAGGATTTTTTGCTCCGCTTCCTGCATCCATATACATTAATTTAAGACCCAACATTTCACCTGCTACAGCAGTACACAAGGCAATATCATCTTTATTTTGTGGAATAGGTTGTGTGTTACTCATATAAGACACTGTTGTGGGAACACCGCCGTTGATAAGCATATACCCTGTTGGTAAAATTTCTAATGGACTCACTCTCAAATATGGCGCAGTAATCACATGTTTCCCAATTAATAATTCTGCATTTCGACCAGAAATTAATGATAGAAATAAGATTCCATCGGCACGATAACTCAATTGAAAAGAATTACCAGGAAAAAGGATCATTGGAATATCACAGGCTTTCTTGATACTGTCTAAACAATGGTCGAGCATGTTGTTGACGACCAAACTTCCTCCTATAAAAAAGTAATCTACCGCTGCTTTGGATGCCAAATCTAATATTTGATCCATGTTGCCCATTCGAACTTTGTCGGGGTCAATTAACACCACAAATTTCTTTTGTTGGGTTCGTTTCGCTTCTTCAAAAGAGTGATATAAATCCATATTTATTTGTACTTGTCTGTTTATTCCTATCAAAGATAAATTGTTTTGTCTATTATTTCTAATAGATGTGAATTTGTTATGATATGAACCGTAGTTGCATAAATCTCTGTATTTTTTATCTATCCATTTTAACTCTGACTCTATAATTATATAACAAGATAACATCTGTTGCCCCAGATTATTCAATCGAACATTCAACAAGGTTGCACGTTTTAGTTCAAATCAATTATTATAAAACCACAAACAATCAATATGTCTAAAATATATTTAATTGGTATTTTTCTGTTTTCGTTTTTCTTTTCAACAGCACAAGTCGCTGCAACTTTTACATCCGAAGAAGTTGCTGATGGATCTCCATCTGTTGACATGTTTAATGATATTTTTGAAATTCACAATACAGGAAATTTACATATCTACACTTCAAATAATGTGAAGCCAACAGAGGATTATTTTTTTGATGGAATAGAAATAGACGAAATGTTTTATGGATTCTTACCCAAGAAATTACGCTCTAAAGTTATAGACAAAAAAATTAATATAGAAGCAGTATGTAGACTCAAAGGGTCACGACCTGATGATGATATTTACTTGGTTCAAACCAATAGCTCAGACAAAAAGAATGTCCTTTCTTTCTATCGAATGAAGAGAAAGAGACTTAAAAAAATGCGTGACGTTGCCTATTCTTATAACGTTGCTCAAAATAAAGTTCAGTTGAATACTTGGGTTCGAGATATTAACAAAGATGGAAAATTAGATATTATTCAAAAAAGAGTTTATCACCAAAATAGTTCTCCAAGTTCTAAAAATGTAAAAACTACTGTTTACCTTTTGAATGATAATATGAAATTCAAAAAATCAAAAGCAAAGACAAAAGCTATTGATTCTGCGAAATATCAAATGCAATAAATTTAAACAACAATAATATAAAATCAATATGAAAAATTTACTATCATTTTTATTCTTATTTTTTGCCTTGGTAGGTGTAACGCAAGCCCAATTGGGTTTAAAGGCAGGTATTACAACATCAAATCTAGTTATCGACGATGGCGATATTGAAGATCGTAATGCGAATATTGGCTTTTCCGCAGGTCTATTGTATAGAGCGGAATTGACAGATTGGTTCAGCTTACAACCAGAGTTACTATATACTCAAAAAGGAGCTTCTTATGAAACCGCAAGCATCGATTATGATGTAAACTTAGGTTATGTTGACGTTCCTGTATTGTTAATGTTCCACCCTTTTGGCGAAGTTATTAACATATATGCTGGACCGCAGGCATCCTACTTATTGGGTGTAAACTATGAATTGTCAGATGGAATTACCAATACTGCTATTGAATTTGAAAGAGATAGAGACAGCTTTAATGATTTAGATGTTGGGTTGGTTATTGGTGCAGGTGTAACGCTTGGAAATGTGATTGTTGACTTTCGGGTAGCGAGAGGTTATATTGATATTGACGATGATACCAATTTTGATGATATTGAAATTAATACAGACAATAGAAACTTCAATGCGACACTATCAGTAGGTGTATTCTTCTAAGAATATAATCCAAACATGTAGTATAAAAGAGCCTATTCTTTCACGTAAAGGATAGGCTCTTTTAATTTTTTTTGCTACCTTCCATTGTTGAATCAAACAAACTAGATGTTGTATGAAAAAATTATGTTTAGAATGTGGAGAGCAGTTTATCGGTAGAGCAGATAAGAAATTCTGTTCGGATCAGTGTCGCAATGCCCACAACAACAAATTGAATAGTGATGCCAATAATTTTGTCCGCAACATCAATAACATTCTCCGAAAAAATCGCCGTATACTAGAAGAACTCAACCCACACGGTAAAGCCAAAGTACACCGAGATAAGCTACTCGAACGAGGCTTTAAATTTAGTTACTTCACCAATATTTATCAAACAAAGAAAGGGAACACCTATTATTTCTGCTATGAATATGGATATATTAAATTAGATAATGACATTTATACTTTAGTGATTCGGCAGGAGTATGTGGAGTAGAACGTG